>DATFFX010000451.1:0-5930 GCA_035249825.1 Gemmatimonadales bacterium
CGACACCCCCAGCATTGATTACGGACAATCGAACACTTATCCCACCCACCGTGCCTTCTCGGAAGCCAATATTCCGGCCTTCGAGAATCTTGCCAACCTCGATCAGTTGCCTCAGACAGGAAGCTTTGTGGTGGCGTTGCCAATGAAGATCAAAGGCGGGAGCGGCGGCCCGCTTCGTATCGTGGCGATTGTGCCCCGCTAGACACCCGGACCGACCGGGCTGAAGCAGGTTTTGTGGGTCGAATTGGCCCTGGTGGATTCGAACCACCATTAACGGATCCAAAGTCCGCTGTCCTGCCGTTGGACGAAGGGCCAGTCTGGAAATGCGTGTCTTGTCTCATCAAGCTAAGCAATCGCTCGATCAGGACGAAGGGGTTGCGGCCTCTTGCAATGGGCGTTGAAGGCACTCTAATTTTGACTCCTCTCCTCCAGAGGGACGACCCGCCTTGGTATCCCTAATTCACGGACTGGTACAGCATTGCGCCGGTGCAGCCGGCTCCCCAAGACAGCTCACAGAGACTGCTTGAGCTCCCGTGACTGAGGCCACGTTTCGGGTCGCGCAGGACTCGTTGCACACGCTGGGTGAGCTTACGCCCGGGCTCTTCTGGGTCACAGATCCGGGCGGCAAGATCCTGTACGCCAATCGGGTCTGGGAGGAGTACACCGGCGCGAGTGTGGACCAGCTGAACGAGGGCGGGTGGGCGCAGGTCCATCATCCCGACGAAATGGCAGCCATAGCGGAAAACTGGGCCAGGGCCCTCGAGCAGGAACAGGTGTTCGAGATGGAGATGCGATATCGCCACCATGATGGTCGCTACCGCTGGATTCTGGCGCGGGTCAGCCCCCGTCGCGACCAGGAGGGTAAGATCCATCAATGGGTCGGCACGGCGGTCGATGTCGATGAGCTGAAGAAGACCGGGATCGCACTGCGCCGGCAGGAGCAGGAGCTCTCGGACTTCTTCGAGAGTGCTGCGCTCCCGCTGAACTGGGTGGGGCCCGATGGCACCATCCTTCGGGTGAACCAGGCTGAGCTCGATCTCCTGGGATATCGCCGAGAGGAATATGTGGGTCGCAGCATCACCGACTTCCACCAGGATCCGGCTGCGGGTCAGGAATTACTCAAGCGTCTCTGCGCCAGTGAGGTTCTCCATGACCACCCTGCGCGGCTCGTCGCAAAGGATGGTTCGGTCAAATTGGTGCTCATCGACTCGAGCGCATACTTCCAGAACGGTCAGTTCGTTCATACCCGCTGCTTCACCCGAGACGTTACTACCCAGCGAGATGCCGAGGAGGCAAGTGCCCGCCTTGCGGCAATCGTAACCTCCTCCACCGACGCAATCATCGGTAAGACACTGGAGGGCGTGGTGACGAGCTGGAATCCTGCCTGTGAGCGGATCTTCGGATATAGTGCAGCAGAAATGATAGGACAGTCGATATACCGGATCATTCCGCCGGAGCTGCACCATACTGAGCAGGAAGTGCTCGAGCGCCTCGGCCGGGGAGAGGTCGCAGAGTTCTCCGAGACCGAGCGCATCCGCAAGGATGGTCAGCGGCTCTACGTGGCGGTGAGCGTCTCTCCCATTCGCGATACGCAAGGACACGTAGTAGGTGCCTCCTCGATCAAACGGGATGTCACCGAGCGAAGAGTGGCGGCGGAAGCCCTGGCTAGGAGTCAGGAACGTCTTCACCTGGCGCTGAAAGCTGCCCGGATGGGGACCTGGCAATGGGACATCCACGCTAACGCGCTGAGCTGGGATGAGGGATTGCACCGTCTCTACGGTCTCGAGCCGGGCACGGTAACCCGGTATGAGGACTTCGTCGCGCGCCTGCACCAGGATGACGAGCCGTTCGTGAAAGCGTCAATCCAGCAGGCCCTCGAAGGAAGCGGGTCATTGGACTACGAGTTCCGGATCGTGCTTCCTGATGGAACGGTTCGCTGGCTGGCCGATCAGGGCCGATTGGTGCATGACGCAGAGGGTAATCTGGTTCACATGGCCGGCGTGTGTGTCGACATTACCGAGCGCAGGCAAATGGAAGAGCGGCTGCGTCAGTCGCAACGCATGGATGCGGTCGGCCAGCTCGCCGGAGGAATCGCTCACGAGGCCAACAACATGATGTCCGTGGTTCTGGGGTGCGCCGACTACGTTCTACAGCGCAGCGATCTGCCACCCTCGGTGCGCGAGGATGTGGACCAGATCTGGCGGGCTGCCAAGCGTACCGCGGGCATAACCCAGCAGCTGCTCGCATTCAGCCGCCGCCAGGTCCTGCAACCCCAGGTCCTCGATCTGAATGCCACGGTCCGTAGTCTCGAGCCGATCGTCACTCGCACGCTGGGGGAAACGCGCGGTGTTCGAATGCATCTCTCTCCCACCCTGGGGCCGGTCAGGGCGGATCCCGGCCAGCTGGAGCAGGTCCTCATCAACCTGACGCTCAACGCGCGTGATGCCATGCCCGATGGTGGGAGACTCACCATTGAAACCACAACGGCGAGGCTCGATCGGGCGTATGCCGTGGGGAAATCGGTCGCAACCCTGAGGCCCGGAGAGTACGCCGCCCTGATCGTCACAGATACCGGGCACGGGATCGAGCGCTCTGTACTGAGCCAGATCTTCGAGCCCTTTTTCACCACCAAACCGGTCGGGCGGGGTACCGGTCTGGGCCTGTCCACGGTCTACGGGATTGTGAAGCAGAGCGGCGGCTTCATCTGGGTCTACAGCGAGCCGGGTCTGGGAACCACATTCAAGGTGTACCTGCCCATCGTGACCAGCTCCGCCATCCCTCTGGCTTCTCGCGAATCGGCTCCGACAGCCCATGCGGACGAGGTCGTATTGGTGGCGGAGGACGAGTCGATGGTTCGTGGCATCATGGCGCGAACCCTGCGAGACTGTGGGTATGTCGTGTTGGAAGCGGCGGACGGCCGCGAGGCGCTCGAGCTGGTGGAGACCAATGGTGGACGAGTCAGCCTTATCGTGGCCGATGTCGTGATGCCCGGGTTGGGTGGACGGGAAATGGCAGCGCATCTGGTCGAGCGCTGGCCGGAAATACCCGTACTCTTTACTTCCGGCTACACCGGCATGGATGTCGTCAGTCGAGGCCTGCTGGATGAAGGTCGCGAGTTCCTGCAAAAGCCGCTCGCCCCGGAAGCATTGGCGCGCAAGGTTCGTGAGATGGTAGACGCGCGAGTGACGAAGCTCTGATCAGGGCTCGCTCTCCACTGGCGGCGCCGGGGATGAAACCGTCTCGATCGCTGTAATCACACCTTTCTTCCGTCCGAGCATCATCGTGGCGTCGTCTCGATCTCTGACGGAGCGGTAAATCGCCAGGAGGGTAGACCCGGATCCGCTCATCCGGCACAGCAGGGGCCGAGTGCTGACCAGTGCCTCGAAGGCCGCTCGGACTTCGGCGTGGCGGCCGAATATCGCCGATTCGAAGTCGTTCCCCGCCATGCGCGCCACATCCCCCCACCCCGACAAAGCCTCGAGGTCGAGCGCCACAGCGCCTCTTCGCCCCGCCGATTGTCGCGCAGCAGCGACCCATCCGTAAGCCTCCCGGGTGGCGACCGGTACGGGAGGAGTGAGCAGCAGTGCTGGAGCTGCCGGGAGAGGCGGGAGCCGGAGCATCCGCTCACCTCGGTTCCAGGCAAGCGCGAGTGGAGCTCTGGTGACAAAGAACGGGACATCGCTGCCCAGCCGCGCTGCGAGCTGAAGGAGCTCGTGCCGCGGGATGGCGTCACCCGCCAATCGGTTCGCGGCATGCAGGACGGCAGCGGCATCGCTCGAGCCACCGCCAAGGCCGGCTCCCACCGGAATGCGCTTGCTCAGCGTCAGGTGAATCGCGAAGGGGTGACCGACTGATTGGAGTACGGCGGCTGCGGCTTGCACTGCGAGGTTTTGTTCCGGTGGTCCGAGATCGGCGCCAGTGACGTCGATCGTTACGCCGCGCCCGTCTCGCCGCTCCGCTCGAATAGTATCGAACAGACTGATCAAACAAAGCAGCGTTTCAATTCCATGGTAGCCGCTCTCCTCACGCGCGAGCACGCGCAGGAACAGGTTGACCTTCGCCAGTGCGGGAATAGTGAATGCTGGCGCCGTCACACCATACTCCTGCGCAATACCCGAAAGCCCCCGGGCGTACGGGCCATCGACCACAAGCCCAGCAGTGTAATTGGAACGAAGGTAGTGATGTGGTACGAGATGGCGTAGGAAAAGGCGAGGCTACCGGCTACGCCGTAGAGAGCCAGGACGGCAACGATGACCGCTTCGAAGGGCCCGAAGAAGCCGGGGGTAGAGGGAATCGAGATCCCCAGCACCAGCAGTCCCTGCAAGAGCAGCGCTCCCGCATAGCTGACAGGTATGTCGAAGGCGAGGAAGCCGATGTAGAAGGTCAGGGCATTAACCAGCCACAACACCAGCGACCAGAGGACAACTCCCGCGAGCCGGCCGGGTGAGCGCAAGACGCCCAAGCCGTGCCTGACTCCCTCGATCAAATTCACAATGCGATCGGCGATGTGGGTGCGGGGAAGAACCCGCCTGACAACGCGTTCGGCTGTGAGCGGCGCAGCCACCACCAGAATCGCGGCCACCAGCGCCACGATCCCCATAACGCCGGCAAACCGCGCGAGCGACGTGATGGAGGTTCCTCCGATGGTCACCGAGCCGGGCAGGTCTGAACCGAGCAGCGCAGCAGCCAGCAGGGCCACGACCGTGAGGCCGTCAAAGATCCGCTCGACTGCGACCGAGGAGAGCACCGTACTGAACCGGGCCGGTGCTAACCGTGCGGCAGTGTAGGAGCGGACCAGCTCTCCCGCGCGGAGCGGCAGGATGTTATTGGCCATGAATCCGAGTGCGATGGCATGCCAGAGCGGGCCCGCCGCATAGGGATCGCCGTTCTCGGCTCTCAGCAACAGGCGCCAGCGCACCAGCCGCAGAGGGAATGTCATGGTAGCGAGAATAACAGCCCCGGCGAGCGGAGCGGCTTTGGCAGTTCGGATGTGGCGCAGCAGATCAGTCGGGCTGACGTCGCGTAAAATCCATGCGAGGAGCCCGACTGAGACGCCTATGCCGATGAAGGCGGGAAGGCTCCGGCGGAGAAGGCTCCGCCGGACCACCTCATCATGATTGCTCAAGCGCGAGCGGTACGAGGTCGAGTAACTCCTGAAGCAACGGCTGAAGTGATTTCAGATCGGCTTCGCGGGAGAGCTCGGCCGCTATCTGATGGCGCACCGTCACTGCGCGCTGGAGCGCTGCCTGACCGCTGTATACTAGGCTCCGGATGGCAACCGGTTCCGGCTCCGGTACCCTGACCGGGGGTGGTGCAGCAACGCGCTCGGCGGTATCGGCCATCGTGGAAGCAGGGACGAGCAGACGCTCCAACGATGGAGCAACCGACCCGCGATCTCGGATCAACCGATCGAGAGTGCGGAAGCTGGCTTCGATGCCGGGCGCAGGTTCCACCTCTCTGCCCGCATCGGGGGCCAGGCTCCCAATGGGGACCACGTCGGCTTCGGTTTGATATTCCAGGGAGCGGATCGGGACAATCGGTGGCTCTGCCACCGGCGGCACGGAAGCGCGCAAGCCGTCAAGCCGGTAGGCCACGTCCAGCAAGCGCCGGGATATCACCATGCGGTCGTCGCGTTCTCCTACCGCACGAAGCAGCTCCCCGGCCTCGCGCAGACGGGCCGCCAGTTCCGAAACCGAGCGGCTGGCTACTCCAGCCGCGAGTGCCTCCTGCGCCGACTTGGCGAAGATGCCGAGCGCACCGGCTACCGGATCGTGGCTCGGAGTTCCCGCAGAACGGAGTGCTCCCAGCAGATGGTAAAGCCGCAGGTCTCGCTGGGTGGTGGAGCTGGCGTTCGCGATCGCGTCCGCGGTCTGACACAGGTGTTCGCCCTGGCTCACCAGCTCGAGCGCGCCGAGGGCCTCGGGCGGAGC
>DATFFX010000452.1:0-5162 GCA_035249825.1 Gemmatimonadales bacterium
CCATCGATCTTGCGACAGGGCGCGAGACCAAGTTGGTGGATAACGCCTTCAATCCTTCCTACTCACCCAACGGTGACCGCCTGGCGTTCGATGCCGCCTGGTCCGGAGCGCGGCGGATCTGGACGGCCGATAGTTCGGGACGCAATCCCCGCCAGGTTACCTCGGACTCGAGCGAGGCCGTGGTGCACACGAGCCCGCGCTGGTCTCCCGACGGCGCGCGGCTCGCGCTCCGGCGGGTGGAGACGATCAAGTCGGATATCGCCGCGGTGGACCTTGCGTCTCAGACGCTCATCAGGGTGACCAACGACAACATTCCGGACATGGATCCGGTCTGGGCGCCCGGCGGCCGGCACCTCTACTTCGCCTCGTCACGTGGCGGTGGAATGAACCTATGGCGCATCGAGGTGACTTCCCGGGGAGAGCCGGCCGGCCCGCCTGAGCAGCTCACCACCGGTGCGGGCGACGACATCGCTCCTACCGTGGCGCCGGACGGCAGCAAGGTTGCCTTCGCCGTGCGGGGGATCAACTCCGATCTCTGGCGCTTGCCGGTGGAACCGGCAACCGGTGAGCCATCCGGGCCTGCCGAGCCGGTTGTGTTGACCACCCGGGTCGAAAGCCGGGGTGCCTGGTCGCCCGATGGCGAGAGGATCGCCTTCAACTCGGACCGTCTGGGGGAGATGAACATCTGGGTGCGCGAGGGCCCCGATGGCACTGAGCGACAGATCACCCGAGGCATTGGAGGCGACTACCAGCCGGATTGGTCGCCCGACGGCAAGAGCCTCGCCTTTTTCTCAGCCCGATCAGGGTCAACCGATATCTGGACCGTGGATGCAGATAGTGGCCAGCTTACCCGGCTCACCGACGACCCCGCGACCGATACCAATCCCTTCTACTCGCCGGACGGCGAGCGAATCGCGTTCTTTTCCGACCGTGGCGGACGCTCCGAGCTCTGGGTCATGAATGCCGATGGCTCGGACGAGCGACGCGTCGCGCCGGTGACGGCAGGCGGCCACTTTCTCCGCTGGACCCGGGATGGTCGGGCGGTCGTGTTTCGCTCCGAGAGCGGCAGCGAGGTGCATATCTTCCGCGCCAACATCGAAGACGGCGCCCTCACGCGGTTACCGGGTGTGGTGAGCGGGGCCCACATGTCGTTCTCGCCGGACCAGTCGCGCATTCTCGACGTTCGAGGTCACAAGTCGCTGTGGGTCTACCCGGTGAATGGCGGCTCCCCGCTCCAGGTGTTCGCCTTTTCCGATCCGGACGTGCGCATAGACTACCCCGTCTGGTCTCCCGATGGGAAATGGATGTTGTTCGACCGCGCCGCTCCCAGGGGCGGGGACCTGTGGGTCATCGACGGAACGAGGTAGTGGTTTGATCGATCATGCTGCTCGCCTGAAAGCGGCGCTTGCTGATCGCTACCAGATCCAACGGCAGCTGGGCCGTGGCGGTATGGCCACCGTCTATCTGGCCCAGGACCTTCGGCACGAACGGCTGGTCGCACTGAAGGTTCTCCGGCCGGAGCTGGCCGCCAATCTCGGTCCCGAGCGGTTTCTGCGCGAGGTTCGCACCGCCGCCCGGCTCCAGCATCCGCACATCCTCTCGGTGCACGACTCGGGTGAAGCCGCCGGCCTCCTGTGGTACACGATGCCGTACATCGAAGGCGAGTCGCTTCGAGACCGGCTCCAGCGCGAGCACCAGCTTCCGCTCGACGAGGCCCTGCGGATCGCCCACGAGGCAGGGCGAGCGCTGGACTACGCGCACCGCCACGGGATCGTCCATAGAGACATCAAACCGGAAAACATCCTGATGACCAGCGATGGTGACACGCTGGTCGCCGACTTCGGGATCGGTCGCGCGCTCGGCGCGTCTGCGCCGGAAGACCGGCTGACGGAGACCGGCGTGGTGGTCGGCACTCCAGCCTACATGAGCCCGGAGCAGGCGGCTGGTGAGCGGGACCTGGATGGGCGCACCGACGTATACAGCCTCGGCGTTGTCCTCTACGAAATGCTGGCAGGAGAGCCGCCCTTCACCGGCCCCACCGCTCAGGCCATTATCGCCCGGAGGTTCAGCGAGTCTCCCCGTGCGATCCGGCCCGTCCGGGAGACACTTCCGGCAGAAGTCGAGCAAGTAGTCATGCGCGCGCTGGCCCGCCTGCCGGCTGACCGGCCTGCTACCGCTGCGGCCTTCGTCGAGGCGCTCGACGCGGCTCGGCGCCCCAACACTGCCGCGTCGGCGGCTCAGCCGAGCCCCGTAACACCATCGCCGGCCGGCCGGCGGGTGAAGACGAAGTGGATCGCCGGATCGATCGGTGCCCTGCTGTTGGCCCTTCTCCTCGGGACTCTGATTCGCTCACGGGCGAGCGCTCGGCCCGAGCTCGACGCGTCGCTGCTCGCGGTGGCCCCCTTCGACGTGCTCGATTCCAGGCTCGGTCTCTGGCGGGAGGGGCTGGTGGATCTGCTGTCACGCAACCTGGACGGAGCGGGCCCACTACGAACCGTCTCTCCCACTGTAGTCGTGAGACGCTGGAGCGGGCGGGCCGACCCCGAATCGGCGACGGATCTGGGGCGGCAGACTGGAGCTGGGCTGGCCCTCTATGGGTCGCTCCTGAGCTCAGGTCCGGATTCGATACGGATCCGGGCCACGCTGTTCAATGTCACGCGACAAAGTAAGGTAGAAGAGTGGGAGCTGGCCGACGTAGCCGACCGGGTCGACCGACTCGCGGATTCCCTCACCTTCCGTCTACTGCAGAGGCTCGGGCGCACCAGCCCGGCAGGCAGTATCCGCACAGGGTTCGGCTCCAACAGCCTCCCCGCGGTCAAGGCTTTTCTTCAGGGCGAGCAGCATTTGCGCCGGACGGACTGGGACTCCGCACTGACCTACTATGAGAGCGCCATACGCCTGGACAGCACTTTCCCGCTCGCGCTCCGGCGGGCTTCGACCGCGCTTGGCTGGATTCGGACCGGCTACGACTCCCTTTCCAATGCATATGCCATCAGCGCGGGGGGATATAATCGTGGCCTGCCGCCTCGCGACAGCCTGCTGGTGCTCTCCGACTCACTGCTTGCCGGACTCTTACAGGCCGGCCCAATGGGATTTCGCGCGGATACCAGTTGGGGACCGACGCTCCGTCGGCTGTTCCGCACTCTAGAACAGGCTACCGCGCGGTACCCAGATGACCCTGAAATGTGGTACATGCTGGGCGAGGCTCAGAACCATTTTGGAGCATTTGCCGGCCGCTCGTACGAACAGCAGCTTCAGGCGTTCGACCGGTCCATCGCCTTGGATTCCGCCTATGCCCCTTCCTATCTGCATCCCATTGAGATTTCAGCGGTCAACGGTGCGGAAGCGGTGCGGAAATATCTACGGCCCTACTTGGCGCTTCGTCCCCAGGATTCATACGCCGATGGCGTACGACTTACAGGAAGAATTCTGGATTCGATTGAATCCCGCGCCAGGAACCCGGAGGTGCTCTTTCGAGGTGTCTCCGGAACCGCGTTGTTTTCGGCTCATAACACCCTCACCCGGCTTGCAGACAGCGCAGGGATAGTTCGCCATCTCGCCCGGCATATCGCATCCCACAACTGGCCAACTCCCCCGCTGACCGACTCGAACTTCAACCAGGGGACTCTGATTCGAAGCCTCCTGTCACGTGGCAACTTACGCGATGCGCATAGAATCATAGGTCGCCGGCGGCTGCTATTTACCGAGCTGGCTTTGATGGGCGGGACTTCGGTGGATAGCGCGCGTGGCGAGTTCCAACGCTGGCTATCAGACACGAGCGCTATCGCCATCTCATGGGCACTCCCCTGGTGGGCCACACAGCGGGATACACTCTCCCTCCGAAGGGCAGGCCGGCGCGCCCAAGCCCTCGCAGCCAGTGCGGACCCTGCCAAGCGCCCGTCTGTGAAGTACATCGTTGCTTCGGCCGCGGCGTATCTGAAGCTCGCCGAGGGCGACACCGGACAAGCGCTTCGACGTTTCCAGTCCCTGCCAGAGAACGTCTGCCCGATCTGCTACTTCGACCGGCTGACACTGGCGCAGCTTCTGGCTGATCGTCACCAGAATCAGGAGGCCTGGCAAATCCTCAGGGCAGAACACCCGAGTTCTGGAGTTTCGCCTGGCCCGAGCGAGATTCTGTGGGTACTGCTTCGAGGAAGGGTGGCAGAGCGAATTGGTGAGCACGGGAGCGCGGCCCAGTCGTACGCTTGGGTAGCCGGAATGTGGCGCAATGCGGATCCCGAGCTCCAGCCGTACGTGACCGAGGCACGGGAGGGACTTGCACGGCTGACAGCTGAGGCGGTAGGGCGGTAAGGCGGTAAGGCGGTAAGGCGGTAAGGCGGTAAGGCGGTAAGGCGGTAAGGCGGTAAGGCGGTAAGGCGAAAGCTAACCCACGTGTCATTCTGCGCTTCACTCAGGATGACAGAAGTTCCCAATGAAACTCGCTGAGTTGGTAGAAACCTCGCGTCACGTCACGGAAGCGAGCGGTCGACTGGAGAAGATCCGCCTGCTCGCCTCGTTGCTCTCGCAGGTGCCATCGGAAGAAATCGAGATCGCGGTAGCCTATCTGTCCGGAGTGATTCGACAGCAGAGAACCGGCGTAGGCTGGGCAGCGCTAAAGGCGGCAATGCGGGGATCTCCGGCCGAGTCTCCCGGTTTGGAGCTGGCCGAGGTGGACGCCGTCTTCGAGCGGATCGCGGGCGTGGCGGTCGGAAAGGGCTCCACGGGAGAGCGGCAGAGGTTGCTGCGGGAGCTCCTCACCCGCGCCACACGGGACGAGCAAGACTTCCTCTTTCGGCTGGTGACCGGCGAGCTGCGCCAGGGCGCCGTCGAGGGGTTGATGCTGGAGGCGGTGGCCAAGGCTGCTGGAATGCCGGCAGAAAACGTGCGGCGGGCGCGAATGATGGCGGGAGGCCTGCCCAGTGTGGCGAGAGCGGCACTGAGTGGCGACGCCGAAGCGCTCAGCGGCTTTGCCACTCAGCTCTTTCGCCCAGTACATCCGATGCTCGCAGGATCGGCGGAGGACGCCTCCGAAGCCATCGGCGAGCTGGGCGAGGCTGCTCTGGAGTACAAGCTCGACGGCGCCCGGATCCAGATTCACAAGAGCGGCGACCAGGTGGCAGTGTACTCTCGCCGGCTCAACGACGTCACTGCCGCGGTGCCGG
>DATFFX010000453.1:0-8266 GCA_035249825.1 Gemmatimonadales bacterium
GAGAGCGGCCTTGAGCTGTTGGAACGCCTCCAATGCGGCTATTTCCTCTCCTGGCGGCACGCTGTGGGCGTAACGCTCGATCGCTTGCCTGAGATTCTCCTCCGGACGCGGCAGCGCTTCGCTACTGCGCCCCCGCTTACCTGCCTTCCCGCTTTCTCGCTCACCGCCGTCAGACATCCGTCACCCCAGCGGTTCGAAGCGCTGCCCGCAGGGTGGACCGGGTCGCTTCACTGGCCGGCATCAGCGGTAGCCGCAGCACGTTCTGGATCCGGCCCATCAGATGCAAAGCCGCCTTGACTGGGGCGGGGTTGGTCTCCAGAAAGTTGGCATCCATGAGCGGCAGCATGCGGTAGTGCCAGCTTCGGGCATTCTCCAGATCACCAGAGAGCAGGAGGTGAACGAGGGCGGTCATGGCGGCCGGCACTTCGTTGGAGACCACCGAGATGAGGCCGTCACCACCCGCGGTGATCACCGGCAGGGCAAGCCAGTCATGACTCGACAGCACGGCAAAACCTTCAGGTCGCTCACGCAGGATGACCATCACCTGCTTGAGATCTCCGCTTGCCTCCTTGATCCCGGTCACGTTTCCATGCCGCGCGAGTCTGAGCGTGATTGCGGGGTCGAGGTTTACGGCCGTACGACCAGGAACGTTATAGAGGCATACCGGGCGGCTGGCCGCATCCACTACTGCCGCAAAGTGGCGATAGAGCCCTTCCTGGCTCGGCTTGTTGTAATAGGGAGTGGCGCTGAGGATGTAGTCGACACCGAGCTGGCACATTCGCCGAGTTTCTTCCACGGCACGGCTGGTGTCGTTGCTCGTGGCGCCTGCCATGACAGGAACCCGGCCGGCGGACACCTCGACCACAGTCGCAACCACGCGCGTCCGCTCGTTCTCGTTCAGGGTCTGGGCTTCCCCAGTCGAGCCGCAGGCGACGAGAAAGTCTATCCCCTCGCCGATCTGCCACTCGGTCAGCGCGCGGAGTGCCGGGAAATCGACAGCGCCCTGCTCGGTGAAGGGCGTCACCAATGCCGTCCCACAACCCTGAATAGCCCTCATGCCGTTTTTCCGAACAGCACATCAGCGAAGGTAAACACCCCGGTTTTCCCCCGCAGCCACTCCGCGGCCATCAGTGCACCGGCGGCGAAAGCCTGCCGGTCCTTGGCTACATGACGCAGCGTGACCGTCTCGTGCGGGCTCGTGTAGGTAAGGGTGTGAGTGCCAGGAAGACTCCCTTCCCGTACTGAGGCAATCGGAAACTGCCGTCGAGGATCGGATTCGCTGAGCTGACGCTGAAGAAGGAGCGCCGTGCCCGATGGGACATCGCGCTTGGCGGCGTGGTGCTCTTCCGTTATCGACTCGGCGAACTCGGGACGCGCGCGAAGGTTGCGAGCCAGTTCACCGGCGGTCCGGAGAAATAGCTGGACGCCAACCGAGAAGTTGGCGGCGTATAGCAGCGCGGAGCCTTTCGCGTGCACCAGGGCCGCGATTCGCGGCAGGGCGTCATACCATCCGGTGGTGCCGGTGACGGTGGGAATGCCGAGCTGAATAAGATGCTCCAGATTGCCGACGGCAGCTTCAGGCCGGGTGAACTCGATCACGATATCGGCGCCGGCGAGCCGGTCGGCAGTCAATGCCTTACCGCCAGCATTTTCATGCGCCTCCACTACGGTCTGGATGATGTGACCGGAGTTCCGGGCCAGCGTGGCCACTGCATTCCCCATACGACCGTTTCCGACAATAGCAATGCGCATTTTTTCACCACAGAGGCACAGAGGGATCGCTCGCTAGAAGAGTAGACAGCAAGAATTGAGGTACGAACAACAAGAGATTTGCACGGAGCCCAGGTGCCGCGATGGGGGATGCCGGCTCGCAAACGATCCCTCTGTGTCCTCTGTGGTAAATCTTCTAACATGATCCGAAGAACTCCTGATGCAGACGGCGGACGACATCGGGGCCGTCCACTTCGCGCACGACGAATGTCATGTTGATCGCCGAAGCGCCCTGGGAGATTATCTCGACGTTTGCAGGCCAGACCGCATTGAAGACCCGACCCGCGAGTCCTGGAGTATGCCGGAGTCCGATACCAACCACCGCTATGATGGCGCGATCCTGTTCAACCCACACCTCCCCGAGCTGGGCCAGGTCCCGGATAATTGCATCGAGCCTGGAACGATCCTCGATGGTGATCGAGATGCTCACTTCCCCGCTGGCCAGAACGTCCACGACTGTCTCGTGCCGCTCGAAAACCTCGAAGAGCGCGCGGAGAAAGCCGTATGTGCCGAGCATCCGTGGCGCCCGGATGTTGACGACCGTGATTCCCTGTTTCCAGGAGATGGATCGTATCGGCGAGTCGCCCATGCGCTCGAGCTCGGGTCGAGAGGCAATCGTAGTGCCGGCGCGCTCCGGGTGCCTGGAGTTGAGGACGACGATTGGAATCCCTGCACGGGCGAGCGGCACCGCAGTGGCCGGGTGCAGGATCTTCGCTCCAAAGGTGGCCAGCTCAGCAGCCTCGTCGTAGCTCGCCGCACCGAGGGTACGGGCTGACGGTACCACCCTGGGGTCCGCGGTCATCAGGCCATCTACATCGGTCCAGATCTCGACGCACTCCGCCCCCATGGCGGCACCGAGCAGGGCCGCGGTGAAGTCCGATCCACCCCGCCCCAGTGTAGTTGGCTCCCCTGTGGCGGTGGCTCCGATGAATCCTTGCGTTACCGGTACGGTCCCCGCCTCGAGTAAAGGGGCCAGCTGGGTCCGGACCCGCTGGTTCAGGACCTGCGTATATGGAGTGGCTCGCCCGAAACGCGCATCAGTGATCATGATCGGCCGGATGTCTACCCATGCCGTGTCCAGCCTGGCGTGCGCCAGTGCGGCCGCCACCAGCCGTGAGCTCCACAGCTCGCCTCTGCCGGCGATGCCGTCGATCTCGGCGGGAGAGAGTCTCCGATCGTTGGCCGCGGTCAACTCCCCTCTCAGCTGCTCAACGTCCGACCTGATGCAATCGACTGCCGCCTCACAGCCCGGCAGGCACCGCCCGACACTCTCGTGTCGTTCCGCCAACTCGGAGAGCAACGAGTCGAGTGCAGCGGCGTCGGTTGCGCCACACTGCTGTGCCAGGTCGAGCAGCCCATCGGTTACCTGGCTGAGCGCCGATACGACTACCACCGGTTGCCGATCGAGGCGCGAGCGAACGATGTCGACTACTCGCCCGATTGCTTCAGCATCGGCCACCGAGGTGCCGCCGAACTTCGCGATGATCATCGAGCGCCCGGACCCCTGGCACCCCGTTCGACCCGGCCATCGGCTACCAGCAGCTCGGCGATCTGGATCCCCTGTCCAGCGGCGCCTCGGATCGTGTTGTGGCCCAGCAGCACCATCCGGAGGTCGAGGATGGGACACGGCCGGATCCGCCCCACCGTGACGGCCATGCCGCGGCCGCGGTCGAGATCGAGGCGAGGCTGGGGCCGGTCGGCCCGATCATCGACCTCGATCGGGTAGAGAGGTGATGACGGGAGCTCGGCCACACAGGGAGAGCCCCGGAATTCGCGCAGAGCGTCGGCCGCCTCGGAAGCCTTCACCCGGCGGCTGAATCCTGCGGAAACCGTCATCAAGTGGCCATCCAGCACCGGTACTCGATTAGTGTGAGTGCTGACCGGGAATCGTGCCGGCTCGATCTGACCACCGGACAAGGTGCCGAGCACTTTTTGGCTTTCGCGCTCGATCTTCTCCTCCTCGCCGCTGATATAGGGAATCACGTTGCCGACGATGTCCAGTGAGGCGACGCCTGGATATCCCGCGCCAGAGACCGCCTGCATGGTCGAGACGAACAGCCGGTCGACTACGAAGGACCGGTGCAGCGGGGCCAGTGCCAATGCCAGTGCAGCGGTAGAACAATTGGGATTGGCCAGAATGGCCCCCTTCCAGCCCCGGTTCTTACGCTGAGAATCGATCAGTACAAGGTGATCGGCGTTGGCCTCGGGAATGAGGAGCGGAACGTCAGGCTCCATACGGTGAGTCCGGGTGTTCGTCACGACGTAGGCGCCTGATCGGGCGAACTCCTGCTCGATCGGGCCCGCTATCTCAGCGTCGAGAGCGGAGAACACAATCGCGGCTGGCAGCGGTGCCGTACACTCCCGTACCACCATGGCTGCAACTGACTGGGGGAGCGGCACCGGTTCTCGCCACCGCACCACATCAGCGTACAGCCGTCCTGCGCTCGAGGTAGAGGCCGCGACAGCGGTGACCTCGAACCACGGGTGCTCGGCGAGCAGGCGGATAAACTTCTGCCCTACGTTCCCCGTGGCCCCCAGTACTGCGACCGCAATCTTCTGACTCATGCACGCTCCCCGGCGAGCAGGTCCGAGGCCAGCTGCACGTAGAGCTCGACGCCGCGAAGCAGGTCGGCCTTCTTGATGTGTTCCTGATTGGTGTGCGCCACGCGGATGGTTCCCGGCCCGAGCTGGTAGCGCTCTCCCCACGGCGCGAGAAACGGGAGATCGCTGGCATAGCTCACCACCGTGGTCTCCCAGCCTGGTGGTGCCGTGCCGCCCTTGTAGAATGGCAACTCCACCGGGAATTCAGCTGTCACTCCGGGGGCCGCCAGCTCCCGGACCGATTTCTTGAGCGCTTCGGTTGGCTCGACCGTCCGAAGAAGGAGCTGCGCGCTGGCGCTCGGCGGAATGACGTTGGGGGCGACTCCACCCTTGATGAGCCCGAGGTTGAGAGTGGATTGCCCCAGCACCGGATCGTACGGCAGAGGCAGCCCGCGAATTTTCTCTATGGAGTCGAGCAGCGCTGCAATCGCGCTTACGCCTTCGTCCGGATATGCCGAGTGAGCCGCACGTCCGGTAGCCTCGAGGTCCACCCGTAACGAGCCTTTTTGTCCGATCGACAACCGGTTCTCGGTTGGCTCGCCGTTGATGAGAAAGCGTCCCCGTGGGCCGAGGTCCGCTGCGGCAAGCGCGCCGTCGGATCCGTTTTCTTCTCCTACCACAAAGAGCAGCCCGATCCTTCGCTCTCCTCGCTCCGCCAGCCTTTCTGCCGCTGCTACCATCGCAGCCGCCAGCCCCTTGGCATCACAGCTGCCCCGGCCGTGAATCGACTCCGCATCCTCGCGGAGCGGAACATGTGGCGGGACTGTGTCGAGATGAGTAGAGAAGACCAGCGCCGGCGGCTCTCGATAGGCATAAAGATTCTGTCGTCCTGGCGAGACCGGCTGGCGCACTACGGCGTAGCCTGCACGCCGCAGGGTGGCGTCCAGATACTCGGTTGCCGGCCCTTCGGACCCGGTAGGAGTCTCGAGTGCAACCAGTGCCCTGGTCAGCTCCAGTGCGTCCATGAACGAGAGCGCCCCGCCAGCGGTGTCCGTGGCGGGGCTCCTGGTCAGAGTAGAACTCGGTGATGCGTTACGCCGACCCGACCCCGCTGCGATTGTCTCGCTTCATCCCACAGTTCAACAGCTCTGCCGGGATCGGAAGAGCAGTCAGGATGGTGACGCGGGTGTGTAGAAGCATGGGCTCGGATTCACCATTGGATCTTGAAAGCTAGGAACCGGATGTAAGGCGGGCAAGAGGGAAACTCATCAACTCGCAACCCACATTTCACGCAACGGTTCGATGTTATTCACGCAGGGTTGACGGTGGGCGCCTAAGCTCATTTCAACCGGTTGCGCTCTCGTGGCGCCGGCCTGGAAGTCTTCCGGAGGTTTTATGAGCACCCATTCAGTACGAGCCCTCGCGCTGTTCCTTGCAACCACTGCCTGCAGTAACGATTCCCTGGGTCCCAGAACGGCCGGCCTGGCCACCATGACTGTAGTCCCGAGCGTTGCGACCATCGGGCAGGGTGAGGCCCTTCAACTCACCGCCAGGCTGGTGGATGAGTTTGGCGATCCGCTGGAAGGGGTCAAGGTCAACTGGTCCAGCAGCAACCCCGAAGTGGCTACCGTCTCGGTAGGTGGAACGGTGTTGGGGCGAAGTGCCGGCAATGCGGCCATAAGGGCGAATGCCGGTGGCAGGGTGCAAGGCTCATCCGTGCAGGTTGTCGAGGACGGATCCCAGGGGAAGCCACGGCCCCCTCTTTGATCGAGTCCGCGCTGTCCTAACCGGCAGCTTTGGCACTCTGGGCGGCATGGCGGGCAGCGCGCTGACCCTCGCCGACATCGACCAGCGAGAGCAGGGCGGCACCAACGGCAAAGAAGCCGATGACCGAGAGGATGGCGTTCCTGCTCGAGCCGGTGACCGAGATGGTGCCGGCGAAGATGAGGGGGCCGAAGATGCCCGCGAACTTCTCGAACACGCTGAAGAAGCCGAAGAATTCACCCGACTTGTGCGGCGGTATCATGCTGGCGAAGAGTGAGCGGCTGAGCGCCTGAGTGCCGCCCTGTACCAGTCCCACCAGGCCGGCCAGTATGTAAAAGTGGGTGGCGTTCTGCATGAAATAGCCGAGCACACTGATCGCTGTATAGGCCAGAAGCCCCAGAAAAATGGCTCGCTTGGCGCCGATCCTGGCGGCCAGAATGCCGAAGAGGACGGAGCAGGGGATTCCGACGAACTGCACCAGGAGAATAGCGCCGATCAGAGAGTTCTGTCCGATGCCGATTTCGGTCCCGTATGCCGTCGCCATTTTGATGATTGTTTGAATGCCATCATTGTAGACCAGAAAAGCCACCAGCATCAGGAAGGCCTGCCGGTACCCCCGCAGCTCTCGAAACGTTTCGCCCAACCGCATGAAGGCCACCCGGATTGCACTTGCGCCGCGGTGCTCGTCAGGCTCCAGACGCGGCTCCGGCTCATGCACTCTCCGAAACAGCGGAATCGAGAAGATAAGCCACCACGCGGCGACGGAGAGAAAAGCGAGCCGTACCGGCAGTGTTGCCTCTGATTCAGGGAGGCCTGGTCCGGATGGGAGCCCGAACCAGGACGGCTGCTGAATCCAGGCCAGATTCAGCGCGAGCAGAAGGCCGCCGCCGATGTAGCCCATGGCATAGCCCGCTGTAGACACTCGATCGATCTCGTGGGGTGCGGCAATATGAGGAAGCAGTGCCTCATAGAAGACGAAGCTGCCGGTGGCTCCTATCAGGGAGACCATGAACAGGACGGATGCGAGCCCGATATCACCGCGTTCGATCAGGAACATCCCCGCTACCGCGCCGGCCCCCAGGATCATGAACGCTGCCAGAAGACGCTTCTTGATCCCGCCATAGTCGGAGATGGCGCCAAGAATCGGAGACAGGAGTGCGATGGCGACCAGCGCGAGGGTGTTCACCGTAGCCAGCCGCTGGGTGGCGCCGCTCGGGAGGAGGTCCGCGCCGGCTACCCTGACGAAATAGATCGGGAATACTGCCACCATGATGGTCGTCTGGACTGCGGAGGTGGCCCAGTCATACATGGCCCAGGCGCGGAGCTCTGGACGACTGAGACCGACTCGGGACCAAAAGGAAGGCGCGGGCATGCCCGCGAAGCTTAGGCGGAACCTCCCGGCTCCGTAAGCCATCATCTGGGAAAACTGGTGCAACCTTTCGGCTCTTGGTGCAGTCCAACACGATCATGAAAACCATTCTTACCAGCGCCGCCCTCGCCAGCGCGTTCGCCATGATCTTCGGCGCTACCCATGCCGCCCCCCAAGTCGCCCGGTCTGCTGCCTCGCGGCCGGACAGTGTTCAGGTGGCCGCTTGGCGTGCCGACTTGATTTTCATGGCCAAGGAGATGGAGCGGCGGCACCGCAACCTGTATCATACGATTTCCCCGGCGAGCTTCGATAGCGCGGTCACGGCGCTGCATGCCCGAATTCCGTCTCTCGCCCGGCATGAAATCATCGTCGAGATGGCCCGCATTGTCGCCCTCGTGGAGGACGGCCACACCAACATCGCTCCAACCAGAGACCTCAAGGTCGGGTTCACCACTCTTCCCATCAGACTCTACTTCTTCAAGGACGGGCTCTTCATACGGGCGGCACACCACTCTCATAGGAGGCTGGTGGGATCGCGTGTGGCGCAGATCGGCAGGATGACTCCGGATCAGGCATACGCAAGAGTACGCGAGCTGGTGGGCCGAGATAATGAGATGGATGCACGGTTCTTCGCCCCGTTCCTGCTCGCCATGCCTGAGGTGCTGCACGCCTTGAGAATCACCGATGAGCCAGGTGAGGCAACGTTTGTGGTGGAGCGCGCAGGAAAGAAGGAGCCTGTGGTTCTGCGATCCTTCGGCCCGGCACCGATGATGCCATCCGATACCGATGTGAGCTGGTGGGCTGCGGACGGGTGGATCGATA
>DATFFX010000454.1:0-3289 GCA_035249825.1 Gemmatimonadales bacterium
CAGTTCCGCTGCCTTCAGGAAGACCGCGGCACGATCCTCGAACCGCCAGGTGCCCCACTCGCGCTGCGCTGCCACTGCGGCCTTCACCGCGGCGTCGATGGTGTTCCTGTCGGCTTGCTGTACCTTGGCCAGCACCCGTTGATGACAATGCGGCGACACCACGTCGTGGGTCACGCCGGTGCGGACCTCACGGCCGCCGACAATAGCTGGGATGTCGGGCTGCTGGGCACCGACGGCGGCGAGGGCCGACTTCAGTGCGGCCCGCTCAGGGCTTCCGGGTGCATAGCTCAGCACCGGTTCATTTTCGGGTTTGGGGATGTTCCAGGTACCGCTCATTACGTCACCGCGGATCGGGATTCCGCAAGATAATCAGAAGAGATCCGCGGGCGGCCGTCCTGGGCCGCCGAGCAACGGCTTCTCCAGCAGCATGAGGCCGTTCTCCTTCAGGATCGTCTGACCTTCGGGAGAGAACACGAAGCGCACGAATGCCTGGGCGGTTTTCGGGTGCGGAGCAGCCCGGGGAATGGTCAGCGCATACACGATCGGCTCGCCGCGGAACTCAACCGAGTCTCTCCCGGCGCCGGGCAGCCGAATATGGACCCGGTTGTACCAGTCTGTCAGCTCGGGGTCGCTCAGGTCTATCTCGGATGGCAGATCCACATACCGGAGTCCCGCGGTCCTCGCGATGGACTCATAGGACCAGGAGTAATCCAGCTCACCGGCCTGCACCAGACCAGTCAGATCGGCCTCCTTTGCCCGCACGTACTTTGGGGGATGCGCCCGCTCCAGCCGGCCCGCCAGGCCCGGCTGCCGGTAGAACTTCTCCGCCAGCCTGAACGCCATCAGGGTGCGATACCCATTCGGATCCAGCGTCGGATCAGCGCGGCCGGCCCTGACGTCAGGCCGCAGGAGCACCTGCCACCAGTTCTGGTCGTTGATCTCGCGGGCGCCAATCGACTCGTCGGTGTAGATGAGCACCATCGAGTTTCGCGCGAACATGGCGAACCAGTCCGCGTGGCTCGGCACCAGAATCTTGGAAATGACCCGATAGTCGGCTACGCCGATCACATCGGGGATCTTCCCCAGATCGGTGAGCTTACGGGCAGCCTCCAGACTCCCCGAGTTCTCCTGTGCCGGAACGACATCCGGATGTCTTACTCTGAACGCACGCAGCATCTCGTTGAACGGCTTGGCCAGGCTTCCGGCGTTGAAAACAACCAGCGGGCCGGCGGTAGATTCCTGAGCGCTGGCCGGCATCGGCGTCCCGGCGGCGATAGTGCTGAGAACCCCAGCGAACAAAGCTCGCGTGATTGCTCTTCGTGATCTCAATCTGTTCTCCGCTTCTCGGGCGTATTCGAACCAGCGCACTGCTGCACTCGGATCGAGTGGTTTAACCTTCGGAACATACGGCATTCCTGACATGAACCTTAGCCTGGGGTGGGTGATGAAGCGGTCCTTGGCCTTCCTGTTGCTGGCTGCCGGCCTCATATCCTGCCGCAACTATGATCTCGAGCCGCGTCTTACCGATGAATCTGGCCTGGTGCCTCCGGATCAGTTTGCCCGGTACGGGCGCGAACAGGCGCAAGCGATGGCCATTGCCCGGGAGTACGGGCACGCCAGTGACAATGGCTCCAGTGAGGATCCGGCGGAAGCGGCTGTTAGCTATGCTCGGACCCAGCCCGACGTCAGAGCCGCTGGCGCCGATCCTCAGGGGTTTCGTCTGACGATTCACTTCAAGAGCGGCTGGCTGACCATGGTTACGCCAACTGATGATGGGAAGCGGGGTGCAGAGACCGGGGGAGTACCGGCGGGAACCAAACCGGCTGCCAGCCCAAAGCAGTAATCGCTGTCGGCTGATGACTCCGAGGCTAGAGGCGGCGGCTGAGGTGCCGGATTGCGTGCAGGTCACTACCACCCTGCCGGACGAGGAGGTTGCTCGACATATCGCGACACGCCTGGTCGAAGACCGACTGGCAGCGTGTGCTCAGGTCCTGGGGCCGGTATCGAGTACCTACATGTGGAAGGGGAAAGTCGAGCAAGCCACCGAATGGTACTGCTATTTCAAGACGACAACGGCCAATCTGACGGCAGTTCAACAAAGTATCCTGGCGCTGCACCCCTATGAGGTGCCGGAAATCATCGCCGTGACTATCGCGGCCGGAAGCCCCGACTATCTGAGGTGGATCGAAGAGACGTGCGCACCGACATCACCAGCGCCGGAGGAGCGGAGCACCGGGAGCGCTGTCGCGCCAGCAACCTCAGAAAAGCACGATCGCAGCAGTATGCGGGATGACACTGAGGGCAGCCCCTGAGGTGCGCCCGTACAAAGCCTGCCTCTTCCGGAGTGAGCTCCTTGTCCAAATATTCCCAGAGGCGGGACAGCACATCTCCGCAGTTCATTGCAACTTATTCCTCACGTAATAGCCCTTCGGCGTGGATACTGCCTGGAACAGTGTAGCGGGCTGACTGGTTCCGTTACCCGCTCACCGGAGCCTTAGCGCGATCTCGAGGAGACAGGATTGATGCGGCCTGGGAAGCTTCTGACTCTGCTTGTGGTGCTGGCCTTCGCCGGCTTTCTGCTCTGGTCCACCCTCTCGTCGCAAAGGGTAGAGTGCACGGTCACGGTCGGCTTCAACAATGCAGAGAACACGGCGACAGCCTCGGCTGCCTCCGAAACCGATGCCACGCGCGAGGCGCAGACCGCTGCGTGTGGGCCACTTGCACAAGGCATGAACGAGTCGATCGCGTGCAGCCGGGTTCCTCCGCTCCGCCGAACATGCAGGGGTACTTAGACGTAGAGGTCAACCACATACCTGGGTGAAGCATGCCGAGCTTTCGCTTCCCGCACCCCCTCGCGTTGATGGTGGGTTGCATCCTGGTGGCCGCCGCGCTCACCTGGGTGTTGCCGGCAGGCAAGTACGAGCGGCGCGAAGACTCGGCCACCGGCCGCAGTGTGGTGGTACCCGGTACCTATGGCCCGGTGGAGCCCAAGCCGGTCGGGCCGTTGGGGGCTATTGTCGCGATTCCGAAAGGAATGGTAGACGCGGCTTCAGTGATCGCGTTGATCCTTCTGATCGGCGGGAGCTTCACGGTCATCGATCGAACCGGCACCTTCCTGCGTCTGGTCAATGGCCTCGTACGCCGGTTGAAGAATCGCAGCCTCCTGGTGATCCCGGTGGCAAGCCTGGCGTTCGCGCTCGGCGGGATCATGATGCAGATGCAGGAGGAGTTGATCGCCTTCGTGCCGGTGCTGCTGCTGCTCGTCCGCCAGCTGGGGTTCACCGCCGTC
>DATFFX010000455.1:0-5905 GCA_035249825.1 Gemmatimonadales bacterium
CGATGACCGCAGCTTCGACAGCTTCGCGGCGGGCTTTGGTGAGTGGCCGCCGGCGGAGAAGGTGCTGGTGGATGCGCGGGCGACCCAATGGGCATCGCCCTACGGACTGATCGGCATCCTGACTGCCGGCCAGGCACTCGCGGAAGCGAAGCGGGAGAAACCTCTTCTCACCGTCCCGACGGCCGATGAGGTGAAGCGGTACTGGGCCCGGGCGGGATTCTTCAATCACGCGGCGGAGCTGTTCGAGCTCCACGGCAAGGTGCCTCGCAGCGGCGCAACCGGGCCTTCCGATGTATTGCTGGACGTGACCCCGGTGCGGGCATCCGAAGATGTACATGGAGTAGTTCACAAGATCTCGGAAGGAGCATCGCGTATTCTCCACGGCGAGTTGGGACTGGAGATGAAGGCAACGCTGCGATTCAGTATGGCGCTTTCCGAGGCCTGCCAGAATATTGTGGAACACGCCGGCACCAGCGGATGGGTGGCGGTGCAGGCGTATACCTTTCGCCGGCGGCTTGGGCGCCGGGTGGTGGTCATCGCGGTGAGCGATGCCGGCGTAGGCTTTCGTCGCTCATTGGAAAGTGCCCACGCCAAACGCTTCGGTGAACGCTGGGGAGATGGAGCGGCATTGGAGGCCGCCCTGATTCAGAATGTCAGCCGTTTTCGCGATCCCGGGCGGGGGCAAGGGCTCGCGTTCATCAAACGGTTTCTCGACCAGTGGGAGGGGAAGATCTCCATCCGGAGCGGGACCGCACGGCTCTCGATAGTTCCGCCCTGGGACGAGGATGTCCCTATGAGCGACCATCTCCCCCACTTTCCCGGAGCTCAGGTGCAGATCATCATCCCGGCGCAGGAGACGAAGGGGCGATGATCGAGACCATCCGGATCGGGATTCTCCTTCGGGAGGCCGTTGCGTCGCCGTACCGCAACCTGGTTACCCGGCCCACCGGTGCCGCGGTGCGAACCCGCATCGAGGCAACACTCGCCGACTCGAAATGCCTCACCGCCCTGCTCGACTTTTCGGATATCGAGCTGGTGGACCTGAGCTGTGCCGACGAGGTCGTCGCCAAGCTGCTTCTGACGGTACGGACCGCGTACTTCGTCGTGCTTCAGGGCTTGCGTGAGGATCACCACGAGGCCATCGACCACGTTTTAACCCACCATCGTCTTGCCGTGGCCGCGGTTCCGCCCGGCAGCCACTCGCCTCGGCTGCTCGGCTGGGTGCGCGCCGACGCGCGGGAGGCATTCGCCTGGATCTCGGAAACGGGCCCGCTGGATGCCGGCGGCCTTTCCCGCGGTCTGGGCTGGAGCCTGTCACGCAGCCGTGATGCCCTCGGCGACCTGAGCGACAACCGCCTGGTGCGCCCAGTCGGCGAGCTGTACTACCCTCTTCAGACCGCATGAACCGGCCCCGGCTGGGCCTCTCGACCATCGCCATCCATGGGACTCCGCACCGCCGGCCCGACTGGAGCCCGATCGCGCCCTCAGTGCATCAGAGCAGCACCTTCGTGAACCCGATCGGGTCCGACGAGGAGGTGCTCTATAGCCGTTATGGCAACAATCCCAATCAGCTGGAGCTGGCAAAAAAGTACGCGATGCTCGAAGGGGCGGACGCGGCCGTCTTCGTCTCGAGCGGAATGGGCGCCACTGCGCTGGCACATCTGGCGGTGCTCCGCCCTGGTGATCACCTGATAAGCAGCACCTGGATCTATGGCGGCACCCAGAAGCTCTTCGACGAGGAACTGGGCCGCTATGGGATCGAAGTCACCTACGTGAGCCCGGACCAGGTGCGGCTGTGGCGGAAGTCGGTTCGCAAATCGACCCGTGCGATCTTCGTCGAGACGCCTACCAACCCGCTCATGCGGGTGATCGATCTCGCACCCATCGCCTACGCCGCCGAGGAGTATGGCCTCGCGCTGCTGGTGGATGCCACGTTTGCCAGCCCGATCAACTTCCGCCCGCTCGAGCACGGAGCCGACGTGGTCATCACCAGCGCGACCAAATATCTCAACGGGCACAGTGATGTGATCGCGGGCGCAGTGGCGGGCTCGGCATCGTTCGTGGAGGAAGTGATCCGGCTGATGCGTATCTGGGGACAGGCGATCGACCCTCACGCGGCCTGGCTCATCGACCGCGGCATGCGCACGCTGTCCGTGAGAATGGAGCGCCACAACAGCAATGGCATGGCCGTAGCCCGGTGGGCCGAACAGCATCCCGGTATCTCCAAGGTGCACTACCCCGGCCTTTCCTCCCATCCCGACCACAAGCATGCCACTGCAGTCCTGGGCGGATTCGGCGGGATGGTCGGCCTCGAGCTCAAGGGAGGAGCCAAAGCTGCCGAACGAATGCTGAAGCGGCTTAAGCTGATCACCCATGCGCCCAGCCTCGCCGGAGTCGAGACGCTGGTATCGGAGCCACGCCTCACGTCCCACAAGGACATCGGGGTAGAGGGTCGCAGCAAGATCGGGATTCCTGACGGGTTTCTCCGCCTGAGCTGCGGCATCGAAGACCCCGAGGATATCATCGGAGATCTGGAGCAGGGGTTGAAGTGAGTTGTTAGCTATGAGCTATGAGAGCTATTAGCTATTAGCTATTAGCTACGAGCATTAGCGATACTTTGAACTGCCGAACACAGAGCCCCTCACGTCTTTCACAAGAACGTACCAGACGGACGGCGCGTTGCTGAAGGTGAGCTAACAGCTAATAGCTAACAGCTAGCTAATAGCTAATAGCTCCCTGCCTTTTTACTTTCCATCCCGTGATCCGTTTCACAAATGTTTACAAGGCCTATCCTAACGGGGCTCTCGCCTTGAAGGACGTGACCTTTCACGTCGCCAAGGGGGAGTTTGTGTTTCTTACCGGCCATTCCGGCGCCGGCAAATCCACCATCATGAAGCTTCTCTTCGCCGAGCAGAGCCCCAGTGCCGGGGAAGTCCGTGTCTCCGGGTATAACGTCAATGCGCTCAAAGCTGATGATGTGCCTCGGCTCCGGCGCCGGCTCGGCGTCGTGTTTCAGGATTTTCGATTGCTGGAAGACCGGACCGCCGAGGAGAATGTGGCCTTTGCGCTCGAGGTCACCGGCGCACGAACAGACACGATTGCCGCACGGGTGATGCGGGTGCTGACTCAGGTTGGGCTCTCCGCCAGGAGCCGGGCTTATCCGCGTGAACTCTCCGGCGGCGAGCAGCAGCGGGTGGCCATCGCGCGTGCGCTGGTCAACGACCCTGCCATCCTGCTGGCAGATGAGCCCACCGGCAACCTCGATGAGCGCGCCACACGCGGCGTGTTCCAGCTCCTTCGTGATATCAACAACGGTGGTACGGTCGTTGTCATGGCGACCCACGATCTCGACCTGGTGCGGCAGACGGTATACCGGACCATCGAGATGCGCGATGGGACTGTGGTATACGACAGCGATGTCGACGAGGCGGCGGCGGGAGTACGGTGAAGCTCCTCACTCGCGAGGCACTGCTGTCATTCCGGCGCGCGCCGCTCCTCTCGGTGCTTTCGGTCACGACCATCGCCTTTTCCCTGTTCACCGTTGGGCTTTTTGGCCTGGTGGCCATCAACCTGCGCGAAGCGCTGCGCGGGCTGGAGGAACGCGTCGAGATCGTGGCGTACGTCTTCCGCGGTACACCATCGGAAACCATCGCCATCGCTACCCAGGACATCGCTGCGTTCCCGGAAGTCCGGGACGTGAACTATGTCAGCGAAGAGGAGGCGCTCCGGCGAGCCCGGGCAGAGCTGGTGGAGTTCCGCGACGCGTACCGGGACCTTCAGGTAAACCCCCTGCCCGCCTCGATCGAGCTCCGAATGAAGGACGGGTACCGCGAAGCCGCCACCGTGGGTCGCGTGGCGGACCGCCTCAGAGGCTTCGGGTTCATCGACGACGTCCGCTTCGGCCGGGAGTGGGTGCAGAAGCTCGATCACCTGCGAAACCTCACCGGCCTGGTCGGCCTGGTGATCGGACTCGCCTTTGCGGCAGTCGCCATCGTGATCATTGGTGTCACCATCCGGCTTACGATCCTGCAGCGAGCGCGCGAGATCTCGATCATGCGGCTGGTCGGAGCCACCAACTGGTTTATTCGGGGGCCGTTTCTCCTCGAAGGTGCACTCAAAGGCCTGCTCGGCGGCCTGCTGTCGCTGGCACTCTGTTATGCTGGTTATCTGCTCTTCCGAGACAATAGCGGCGGTACCCTGTCGGGCCTCATCTTCTTTGCTCCCGAACACATGATCCTGATCATCGTATTCGGCGTGCTGCTCGGCCTGGCCGGGAGCATGGTGAGCGTGGGGCGACATCTCAAGCATGTTTAGGCGGAGCAGCGGGGCGGCGGAGCCTGCCTCGAGCAATCGAGCGAGGGGCCGGAGGGGCGGTCACCTTCTGGCCCTCACTGCGTTGCGCTGCACACTCGCCGTGTTCCTGCCCCGCTGCCCCGCTGCCCCGCTCGCCGGCCTCCTGGCGCTGGGTGCGGCAGAGATCCCCGCGCATGCTCAGCAATCGCCGGACCTCGAGGAAAGTCGCCGGCGACTGGAGGAGATCCGCGCCGAGCGCGACCGTCTGGAGCAACAGCAACGCAGATTGCAGGGCCAGGTTCACGATGTGAACGACGAGTTGACCAACCTGGAGCGGCAGCGCGAATCGACTCACCGGATCGTGAACGAGATCGAGCGGCAGATCGGAGGCCTCGCCTCGCAGCTCGACCGGTCGAGCGCCGAGCTCATTCTGGCCCAGGATAATCTGGCGGAACGCCGGGCAGTGCTGGAGCGACGTTTGGTAGATATCTACAAGCGGGGCCGGCTCCACACCTTTCAGGTCCTGCTCGCCGCAGAGGGTTTTGGAGACCTGCTGAGCCGATACAAGTACCTGTACCTGACCAGCCAGCAGGATCGCTCACTGGTCACTGATGTGGAGAAGCTGCGGAATCGCGTCATCAGCCAGCGCAACGCCATTCTGAACGTGAGGGGTGAGCTCGATCGCCGCCGCGATGAGCGTGAGGCTGAGTTCAGCAAGTACAGTGCGCTCGCTACCGAACGCGCGAGGAAGCTGCAGACCTTGCAGCGTTCGGCACGGAGGACGGAGCGTCGTCTGACAGAGCTCCAGAAAGACGAGGCTCGCCTGAACGGGCTTCTCGCCTCACTGGAGCGGGCCCGTCGAGACGAGCTCGCTCGCGGCGCACTCCGTGGCACCGTCACTGCGCCGGGCTCGATCACCACAGCAGATCTGGGAAACCTGGACTGGCCGGTCGAAGGCGGAATCGTGTACCGGTTTGGCCGGGATACGCTTCCGAGTGGCGGCATCATCCGGTGGAATGGTGTTGGCATCGCGGCAAGCGTGGGCACACCGGTGAAGGCGGTGGAGACTGGCGCCGTGCGGCTGGTCGGCCAATTCGGGACCTATGGTCTCACCATCGTCGTGGAGCACGGCAATGGGTACTACTCGGTGTATTCCCACCTCGAGTCGGCAGTGGTCAAGCTTGGCGCGCAGGTCAAGAAGGGCGGAGTGATTGGAAGGGTGGGAGGCCAGAATTCGGACTATGGCCCGCACCTGCACTTCGAGATTCGGGGAGAGAATCAGATTGCACTCGATCCAACAACGTGGCTGCGGCGCAGGTAAGCGGGTAAGCGGGTAAGCGAGGAGCGGGGAAGTAGCGAAAAACGAAACAGCTCCTCATCCGAACCCGCTCTTGTACAACGAGGACTCCCTGAATTCCGCCGAAGGACCTGGGCCCTTGTGAGCAGGTCCTTCGCTTTGCTCAGGATGAGGAACTATTTTGGATCGCGCTTACCCGCTTACCCGCTTACCCGCTTACCCGCTTACCCGCTTACCCGCTTACCCGCTTACCCGCTTACCCGCTTACCCGCTTACCCGCTTCCCCGCTTCCCCGCTTACCCGCCTACCCGCTTA
>DATFFX010000456.1:0-4361 GCA_035249825.1 Gemmatimonadales bacterium
CAAGAAGTTCGATGAGGTCATGCGCGCCTTTCGCTTCACGCCTGCTCGCGCACCTAATGGAACCCGTGTAGCAGGCACGACCAGCATTTCATTCACCCTGCCAGGCAAGAGCAGCTCATAGCCAGCTGACCTGCAGTATGACCGCTCGCTCGCGTTCTCGCTTCCACACCCGGGCGACAAGGCGGTTCCACGCCTTTTTTGAGGAATTATGAGCCGGCTGTTTCTCCGGAAATCAGTTCAGGACTGCGAAGACGATATTCGTGAGCGCGGCGGACTCCGGCGCTCCCTCAACAAGTGGCACCTGACGGCGCTGGGCGTGGGAGCAACAATCGGCGCCGGTATCTTCGCGACGACTGGGACCGCGATCGTAGGAGATCCGCTCCGGCCCGGAGCAGGACCGGCGATCGTCATTTCCTTTCTCATCACGGCGATGACCTGCGGTTTTGCCGCACTGTGTTACGCAGAGTTCGCCGCCATGGTGCCGATCTCAGGCTCAGCCTACACCTATGCCTATGCGTCGCTGGGTGGGCTGGTTGCCTGGATCATCGGGTGGGACCTCATCATCGAGTACGCCGTCGGAAATATCGGGGTGGCTATTGGATGGTCAGGATACTTCCGGGAGCTCTTGACGCACTTCGGGGTCTCGCTGCCGGCCTGGCTGGCCACCGACTACCGGTCGGCGCACATGGCGGCCGAGGCCGTAGCCGGCGGCGCGGCGGATCCTTCGAGCCTATACCTCGCCTCGGCGCTTGCCTCGGCACCGCAGGTGTTGGGATTTCCTTTTATCGCCAATCTCCCGGCCTTCTCGATCGTACTGCTCATCACCACCATCCTGGTGATCGGCATCCGTGAATCCGCCAACTCCAACACGGCGATGGTCGTGCTCAAGATCGGCGTGATTCTCTTCTTCTGTGCGGTTGGCGCAACGCTCATCAGGCCGGAGAACTGGACCAATCCTGCGCTGGGCGGCTTTGCCCCGAACGGGTGGGCGGGGATCAGCGCAGGCGCAGCAATCATCTTCTTCAGCTACATCGGTTTCGATGCGACCTCCACCGCCGCTGAAGAGGCCAAGGATCCGGCTCGTGACATGCCGTTCGGCATCATCATGAGTCTCATCGTATGCACTGTGCTGTATGTCGTGCTGGCGCTCGTGATGACCGGCATAGCGCCATGGGACAGGCTGGGTACTCCCGAGCCCATGATCACGGCTCTCGCGTTAGCCGAGGGCTCTCCTCGACTGCTGACGTTCTCGCGGCTCATCGTCTCCCTGGGCGCCGTGATTGCAATGAGCAGCGTCCTCCTGGTTTTCCAGCTGGGGCAGCCAAGAATTTTCATGTCCATGGCGAGAGACGGATTGCTGCCGCCGTTTCTGGCCAAGGTTCATCCGCGGTTTCGTACTCCATACGTCGGCACGATCATAACCGGCCTGTTCGTAGCCTCCTTCGCCGCGTTTGCCAACATCGCCGAGGTGGTAGACCTCACCAACATTGGAACTCTCTTCGCTTTCGTGCTGGTATCGGCGGGTGTGCTGGTCCTGCGACGACTGGAGCCTGACCGGGTTCGGCCATTCCGGGCGCCCTGGGTTCCATTCACTCCGGTCATGGCGATCCTGGCCTGCCTGTATCTGATGTTGCAGCTGCCCAGGCTCACCTGGATCCGGTTCGGAATCTGGCTGGCGATTGGGCTGGTCATCTATCTGCTATACGGAATTCGTCATAGCAGGCTGCAGCGGGTGGCGCGCGGGGGAGAACGCTAGGCAGAGTCCGCCGCAGCGGCTGCGAGCCGGAGCGCCCCAGTTACGGCTTCGACCGGGGCATCCGTGGTTTCGAAGGCTGGCTCCTCCGCCAATTTGGCGAGCAATCTCTTGCGGAGTGGTTGCTCGGGGGCGAGCAACCCCCCGGTTACTGCCACCCGGACCGGCGGCGTAAGGTCCATCTTCGGCAGCAGGCATAGAGCGAGCTGTGAGAGCTCACGGGCAGCATAGTCTGTGATGCCCTGAGCGAGCTGATCGCCCGAGGCGGCGACGGCCAGCACGTGCGGGGCCAACGCTGCCACTTCCGCCGGTGAAGCAGTAGCTGCCCAACGCACCAGGGCGTCGAAATCAGTGCTCCGTGTGGCACGGAGGACTCGCTCGCTGAGGGCCGTTTCCGGACTACGGGCATCCATGGCCCGGCTGACCGCGCCGAGTGCGGCCCGGCCGATCGCGTAGCCGCTCCCTTCGTCGCCCATCTACCATCCATAGCCGCCGATCCGATGCCGCTTGCCGGCCCGATCTCTCCCTACCGCCACACTCCCGGTACCGGCGCTCACCACAATGCCCGGACCATCAGTGAACGCCGCGGCCAGGGCAATGTCTATGTCAGTGGTGACGACGACGTGGGAGGCTATGTTCTCGGCTCGCAGCGCTTTCCTCAGCTCCTCGCACTCCGGCTCTCTGCCGGCCCCCGCGGCGCCCACGACCAGCACGTCTCCCGTCAAGCGGCCTGCATCCGCGAGAGCGCTTCGTACGATGTCGGTGATCGTCGTGGCTGCAACCAGAGCCCGGCCTGGTCGCACGGCGCCTCCGGATCCTTCGGCACGGCCGAGAACCATGCCGCCTTCGGAAACCGCCACCGCGGTCTTGGTTCCCCCTGCGTCGACGCCAATCAGAACCTTCCCCATTCCGTACCTCTGAAAGAGAGCTTTGAGACACCGCTTCCAGCTATGTGCTATCCGTGTTCATCCGTGCCCGGCAGTTGCTCGCGCGTGCGGCGGAAGATAGCTGAAGACAACGCCGGTGCCGACGGCGAGGAGGGTACCAAGAGGCACGTACCAGGGCCATGCGAGCCTCGCGATGGGCGTCAACCACTCGAACGCAGACTGCGCGGAGAGCGGCTTCGCGAATACCACCAGCAGCATCAGCAGCACGGTGGCACACACGGCGACCACCACATCACGCCCTCGAGCACGCGACCACCCGGCAAGCAGATAGGTACCCAGCAGGGCTCCGTAGGTGATAGACGCGATCGAAAGCGCCAGCACCACTACCGGAGTGCCGGTTCCTGTAGCGTAGACGTGGAAAAACAGCGCTCCTGCAATCAGGCTCAGGCCCCAGACGGCGGAAAAGATCTTGCCGGCACGCAGCAGATGAGCGGGGTCGCGGCGGCCGCTCCATCCTGCGTACAGGTCGTGCGTCATCGACGAGGCGAGTGAATTGATCGAGGAGCTGATGGTACTCATGGCGGCGGCAAGGATCCCGGCGACAACCAGACCGGCCAGCCCGGTGGGAAGGTGATCCAGAATAAACCTCGGGAAAATCTGATCCGCAGGCATCCCTTCGGGCGCCAGCCCCGCGGCCCAAATCGAAACTCCTACCAGGAGAAACAGCAGAAACTGAACAATGACGACCAGGCCCGATCCGACCAGCGCTACCCGCGCGGAGTTGAGTGAGCGAGTCGCGAGCAGGCGCTGAACGATTAAGTGATCAGTTCCGTGGGATGCCGCGGAGAGCATTGCCCCACCGACAAGCCCACCGAACAGCGTATACGGCAGGGTCAAATTCATTCGGAGATCTACTACCCTGAGCTTACCGGCTTCCCAGGCCATACCGAAAGAGTTCTGGGCGCCGCCCGCCAGGTCCCACGCAATCAGCAGCGCGGCCACACCCCCGGCCAGGTACACCGCCAGCTGCACGACATCGGCCCAGACGACAGCCTTGAGACCCCCGAACCAGGTGTACACCAGCGTGACACCGCCCATCGCGATGATTGCGACGGGGATGCTCCAGCCGGTGAGTAGCGCCAGGGGAATAGCCCCCGCGAAAATCCGCACCCCATCACCCAGAAACCTGGTTATGAGGAAAACCACGGAGACGATGCGGCGTGTGGCGGTGCCGAATCGGGACTCGAGCCGGGCGTATGCCGTTTCCTGATTGCCGCGGAAGTATCCCGGCAGCAGCCACGCGGCAACCCCCACACGTCCAACCAGATAACCAAACGTCAGCTGAAGAAATGTGAGATCGCCGCGGGCGCCGATGCCGGGCACGGAAATGACGGTGAGCGCGGATGTTTCAGTCGCCACGATGGAGAAGAGAATCGCCCAGGCTGGGAGATTTCGTGCGCCCAGGAAGTAGTCGCCGGCGGTCTCCTGATGCCGGGTGGCCCAGATCCCGATCCCCAACGTGACCAGGAAGTACAGCCCGACGACGACGAGGTCGGGGGAACTCAGAGACAGTGAGAGGTGGGAGGTGAGAAGGCGGAAGTGAGAAGTGAGAGGTGAGAAGTGAGAAGTAGGACGTTAGATCCGGTGTCGCGAGACCGGACAAAAGAAGAGTGAGAAGGTTCGGCAGCCCCTCTCACTCCTTACCTCTCACTTCTTACCTC
>DATFFX010000457.1:0-2367 GCA_035249825.1 Gemmatimonadales bacterium
ACGAGCTCGGAATTCCGACCAATTGCACCATGCTTTATGGTCATGTGGAGACTGCCGCAGATCGAATCGAGCACCTGCACATGCTTCGTACCTTGCAGGACGATACCGGTGGATTCCTCACCTATATCCCCCTGGCGTATCACCCGGATCACAATGAGCTCGGTGAGGAAATTGGGCGGGTGGGCACGGCCACGACCGGGTACGAGGATCTCAAGAATATCGCGATTGGACGGCTGTTTCTGGACAACATTCCCCACATCAAGACCCACTGGCCCATGGTCACGCCGTTCCTTTCGCAGATCGCACTCAGCTTCGGCTGTGACGATGTCGAGGGCACGGTCGTGTACGAACGGATCTATCACGAGGCCGGCGCACACACCGACATGCACCTGCCGTACATGGACCTGGTGGGCCTGATTCGTGGTGCGGGGAAGATCCCGGTGGAGCGCGACAGCCTCTATCATACGGTGCGCGATAATTTCGATGAGCTGCCTCCAGGTGGACCGGATGGGTGTACAGCGCCTCGGCGCGGGCAGACCGCTCACGTGCACGCTGCATGAGGCTGGGACGCATTCCCTGGATCAACTGCTACCCGATCTACGGTGCGGTGGACCGCGGACTGGTGAAGGTGCCCGCCGAGCTCGTCACCGGCACGGCATCCGAGTTGAACGACCTTCTCGCGGCCGGCGCCCTGCAGGTGAGTGTGGTATCCGCAGTGGAGTACGCCCGAAACGCTGCGGCATACCACCTGCTTCCCGATCTGGCCATAACCTGCGATGGTCCCGTCCACAGCGTTGCCCTGTTCTCCAAGCGTCCGATCGAGCAACTCTCGGGATGTACGGTGCTGCTCAGCGCCTCTTCCCGCACGTCCGTACTGCTTCTGGAGCTTCTTTGTCGTCACCGGTGGGGTATTCGCCCGCACTTCGCCGGCGCACGCGCCGAGGCTCCAGACCTGAAGGCTCTGGCAGGGTTGCCGCACGAGGCGGTGCTGGTAATAGGGGACGCCGCCCTGCACCTGTCGACGCAGGCAGCGTACCCCGTGCAGCTGGACCTTGGGGCCGAGTGGAAAGCCTGGACGGGATTGCCCTTTGTCTTCGCCGTGTGGGCAGCTCGGAGAGACACCTCACCGTCTGCGGTCAGGGCGGTGCATGATCGGCTGCTGGAGGCACGCACATGGGGGCTGGCCCACCTGGACCTCCTGGCGGCGAGCGCGTCCCAAAATACTGGTGTGGAAGAGTCGGTCTGCCGGACGTATCTGGATGACCTGGACTACGCGCTCTCCTACCGGCACCTCGCCGGGTTGACCGACTTCTTTCGAAGATTGGCGCTGGAGGGCATGGTTCCCGATGGCTCCTTGTCGTTCATCTCTGCGGCATGATGGCTGTATTCGCGCGCATCTCCCTCGACTCCTCACCCCGAGTGCGCCCTTCGCTCAGGGTGAGGCGCAGTGAAGACGCTAACGTGTTAATCACATGAGCATTACAGATCGCACTTCAAGTGAATTCCGCGGTTACCTTGAGCTCTACGAGCGCGCCTCGCTCCTGGAGTTGGGGCAACTCGCCGATGCCGAGCGGTGGCGGCACCATCCGGAGAACGTCGTCACCTACATCATCGACCGGAATATCAACTATACCAACGTCTGCGTGGCCGACTGTAAGTTCTGCGCGTTCTATCGCCGTCCCAGGCATCGAGAAGGCTACGTGCTCAGCTTTGAGCAGATCGGCACCAAGATCGACGAGTGCAAGGCGATAGGTGGGGTGCAGATTCTGCTCCAGGGCGGCCACAATCCCTATATCCCCTTCGAGTGGTACCTGGAGTTGATGCGCTACATCAAGCAGCATCACCCGATCCATATCCACGGGTTCTCGCCGTCCGAGGTGGTCTTCTTCAGCGAACGCTTCAGGCTCTCGGTCGCGGAGGTCGTGCGGGAGTTGCGGGCGGCCGGCCTCGACAGCATTCCTGGAGGCGGAGGGGAAATTCTGGTCGACTCCGTGCGTGAGCGTGTCGCCCGGAAGAAAGCGCAGACCGAGGAGTGGCTGGGTGTGCAGGAGGAAGCGCATCGGCAGGGGATGAAGACCTCGGTCACGATGATGTACGGTTTGGGCGAAAGCAACGCCGACCGGGTCGAGCACCTGCTGCGGGTCCGCGAGCTGCAAGGCCGCACTGGCGGCTTCACTGCCTTCATCTGCTGGCCGCTTCAGCCCGACGGCACCGACATGGCGGGCCAGCCAAAGACCGATGCCGTAACCTATCTGAGGACGCTCGCCCTTGGACGGATCATCTGCGACAACGTACCCAACCTTCAGTCCTCCTGGGTGACGATGGGCCTCAAGGTGGGGCAGGTGGCACTGCGCTTCGGGGCCAACG
>DATFFX010000458.1:0-9023 GCA_035249825.1 Gemmatimonadales bacterium
TGGTGATCGCACCGGGGCCGCTCTCCGATTACGTGCCGGTATGTACCGCCCCCACCAGGGGCGCGGGTGTCGTGGGTGAAGGCGAGTCCATCATTACCCAGTACGAGATGGGCGCGCTGGAAAAGGTCGGCATGCTCAAGATGGATTTGCTTGGGCTCAAGACGCTGACAGTCATTCACGATGCCGTGAACATGATCGCAGACCGGCACGGCACCCGGCCCGACATGGACGCTCTGACCTTCGACGATTCGAAAGTCTACGAACTGCTCCGAGAGGGCCGCACCGCGGGAGTATTCCAGTTCGAGTCTCCGCTGGCCACAGATACCCTTCGAGCCATGAGGTGCGACCGGTTCGATGACCTTGTCGCCTCCAACGCTCTCCTGCGGCCAGGACCTCTCGATGCCGGCATGCACCTGGTCTTCATCAGGCGCAAGCTGGGGCAGGAAAAGGTCACCTATCCTCATCCCGCACTTCGCGAAGTGCTGGAGCCGACCTATGGCGTGATCACCTATCAGGAGCAGGTGATGCGGATCGCCAACGTGCTCGCCGGATTCAGCCTGGCTGAGGCCGATGTGCTCCGAAAGGCCGTGGGCAAGAAGGATTCCGAGCTCATCAGGAAGGAGCTGGGCAAGTTTTGCGAGCGGGCGGTAGCGCTGGGACATCCAAAGAAGCTGGTCGATGAGCTCGCCGCGCAAATCGAAACGTTCGGCCGCTACGGATTCAACAAGTCACATTCCGTCGCCTACTCGATCCTTTCATATCAGACCGCATGGCTCAAGGCGCACTATCCGGCAGAATTCATGGCGGCGCTGCTCTCCTCGGAGATCGGGAATACCGACAAGGTCGTGCAGTACATCAATGAGGCCCGCGAGCTGGGGCTCGAGATACTGCCTCCGGATGTCAACGAGTCAGGCTTCAAGTTCACTGTCGTAGGAGAACGGCGTATCCGCTTCGGTCTGGGGGCAATTCGAAACGTCGGCGAGGGTGCGATCGAGTCGATCATCGCCGGCCGGCAGCAGGCAGCGTACGCGTCGCTGGCCGAACTGGTCGAACGGATCGATCTTCGGCTGTGCAACAAACGCGTGCTCGAATCCCTTGTTGCGGCCGGCGCCTGCGACTCGCTGGGTGGCCACCGCAAGCAGCTCATCGAAGCCCTCGAGCCTGCTCTGGCCGAGGCCCAGCTGCTTCATCAGGAGCGTGAAGCCGGACAGGGGTCGCTCTTTGGGGATGTCGGAAAGGACGGGAAAGACAACGAAGCGGTCGGCGGTGCGTTCCTTCCCGCCGTTCCCGCCCTTCCCGACATTCCCGCCTGGACGGAAGGAGAGCGGCTGGTCAAGGAAAAGGAGGTACTCGGCTTCTTCATCTCCGGCCACCCGCTCGAGCGGTACCGGGAAGAAGTCGAGCTGTTCGGCACCAGGACCACCGCGACGCTCGACCAGTGGGGGGAGCAGCAGGTCAGCGTGGCCGCGGTCGTGACGGCGGTCAAGCGACAGATCTCCAGGAAAACGGGAAAGGAGTACGCCCGGCTGGTGCTGGAAGACTTCCACGGCACCGCGGAAGCGATCGTCTTTCCCGACGCCTGGGCCAAGCTCAACCAGACCATTCTGCCGGACTCGGCTCTGCTCCTGACCGGTGGCTACAGCGACCGGGATCGCGGTGAGGACCAGGCCCCCTTTATCGTGGAAACCGCCCGCCCGCTGGCAGAGCTCAAGAGCTCTGGAGCCCTGGCGCTGAGTCTTCGGTGGCGGTCTCCCTCCGCACCTCAACCAGCTGCTCTCCAGGCGGTAGCGGCCCTCTGTTCCGCACACCCCGGCCCGACGCCCCTCTATATTGAGTGGAGCGATGGCAACGGGGAGGCGGTTCGGCTTCGCTCCCGGCGCCTGCGCGTCGCAGCGGAGGACGATCTCGTTCGGGCGCTGCGCGATCTGCTGGGCTCCGAATCCGTCCACTACGTCAAGGCGGGATGACCCCGATGGCCTCGGCCTATACTCTGGAGTTCGAGAAGCCGCTGCTCGAGCTGGAGCGGCAGATCGAGGATCTCAAGCGTATTGGAACCGAGCGCCAGATCGACATCGAGGGTGAGCTGGAAGGCCTCCAGGCCAAGCTCGAATCACTCCGGGCCGACATATACCGTACGCTCACGCCCCTGCAACGCGTCATGGTCGCCCGACATCCCCGCCGGCCGTACACCCTCGATTATCTCAGCACCATCTTTACCGACTTCATAGAACTGCATGGCGACCGTCTCTATATGGACGACCCCGCGATTGTAGGGGGTTGGGCGCGGCTGGCCGGACTTTCGGTGATGGTTATCGGTCACCAGAAGGGACGCGACACCAAGGACAACCTGAAGCGCAATTTCGGAATGCCCCATCCGGAGGGGTATCGCAAAGCGCTCCGCCTGATGAAGCTGGCAGCCAAGTTTGGCGCTCCGGTCATCACGCTCATCGACACACCGGGCGCGTATCCCGGGCTGGGAGCGGAAGAGCGCGGTCAATCCGAGGCGCTGGCGCGCAACATTCTCGAGATGTCGGCTCTGCCCACACCATGTGTCGCCGTCGTGATTGGCGAGGGGGGATCCGGCGGGGCTTTGGCGCTGGGGGTAGCGGATCGTGTGCTGATGCTGGAGAACTCGGTCTACTCGGTCATCTCACCCGAGGGCTGCGCGGCGATTCTCTGGAAGGATGCCAGCCAACGAGAGCGTGCCGCCGAGGCGCTCAAGATCACCGCGGAAGATTTGCTGCGACTCAGGCTCATCGATGAGATCGTCAAGGAGCCGGTTGGTGGTGCTCATGTGGACCCTGACACTGCCGGTGAGGCGCTCCGTGAGGCGCTGATCCGCCACATCACCGAGCTCCGCAAGAGTAAACCCGACAAGCTGGTGCGTCGCCGGGCCGAGAAGTACGCGGCCATGGGCGCATTCACCGAGGCATGATGCCACAGACCGTAGAAGTCCGTTTCAAGGGCACCCGCAAGGGATACTTCGTCTGGGATGATGAATCGGATCCGATGCGGGTCAAGGACCCGGTCATCGTCGAAGTAGAGCGTGGTCGAGATCTCGGACGCGTCACAGCCGTGGGAAACGCGGCGGACAAGAAGTGCGGCTCGAGCTGCTCCGGCTGCGCGGTGGGTGAGCCAGCGGAAGAGCCGGCACCCCCCAAGCCGGTGATACGGCGAGCCACCGCGGACGATCTCAAGATCCACCAGGAGATCCGGGCGTCCGAGGAAGATGTTCGACAGAAGGTGATTCAACGAGTCCGGTCCCACGATCTGCTGATGAAAGTCAGCGACACCGAGTGGCAGTGGGATCGCAATAAGCTGACGATCTATTTCACCGCGGATAAACGGGTGGACTTCCGCGCGCTCGTTCGTGACCTCGCGTCGTTGTTTCGCACCCGCATCGAGCTGCGACAGATCGGCGTCCGCGATGAAGCGGCCAGGCTATCCGGGGTGGGACGGTGCGGACGCGAGTACTGTTGTTCCACCTGGCTCAAGGAGCTCTCACCAGTCAACCTGGGTCTCGCAAAGGACCAACATCTCTCCCTGAATCCTTCTCAGATCTCCGGTGGGTGCGGCCGGCTGCTCTGCTGCCTCAAGTACGAGCACGATTTCTACGTTACTGCCCGTAAGCGCTTTCCCAAAGAGGGTAAGACGCTGAAGACCGCACTCGGCCCCGAGAAAGTCATCGCCGTGGACATCTTTCGGGAACGGGTATTCCTGAAGCACGAGGAGCACGGCTCCCGCATCATTCCCCTGGTTCAGCTGCGTGAAGAGGTTGAAAAACTGGGTGAGCTCTTCCCCACGTCCGAGGCGCGATCACGTGAGGCCGTACGAGGGTCAGAGGGCAGGTCAACGGAGTCACGGGGGCGAGAGAGGCAGCCACGTCGCGGCCGACCTGACAGCCCCGACGCGCAGGGCTGACAGGCGGCAGATCAACTACTTGACTTCAAAGTCCTCCGACTCGGCGGGCTGTCCATTGAGTAGAATCTGGACCTTGTATTTGCCCTTGGGCAAACCGCTCGGCTTCGATATGTGAAACTCGGTGAAATCCTCCCCCGAGGCAGCAATGCTCTGGCTGGATTCGTCAACCACCTGACCATCCTCGTAGGTCCACCGAGCCTGCAACTGGGTACTTGGGCCCGACCCTTCCGTCTTGACCACTGCGTAGATCACATCATTGGGACGAAAATCGTCGATTTCGTTGGCCAGACGCTTGTCGGCCCCGAGCTCCCGGCCAAGCCCAACGTCGGTGACGCGAACCGCGGTGCTGGTTTCAGTTCTGCTACCCGTGTCAACTGTCGTGCCACTGTCTTTTCTGCCGCACCCCACAACAACAACCATCAGTGCGAGAAAGCCGGCGCGCGCCGTGGCGCTAATGTCGTACGGTCGCATGAGGGCTCCCTTTATCCCTGAGGCAGGTTCAGAACCTGTCCGGGATGGATCAGGTCTGGGTTCTGGATCTTGTCGCGATTCGCCTCGAAGATCCGTGGCCATTTTGAGGCATCACCGTACTCGCGCTTGGCGATCTTCGAGAGACTATCGCCGGCCACGACGGTGTAGGTCCGCTGCCTGGCCGCAGCGGGACTTTGCGGTGCAGTCGAGGAACTGCCGCTTCGTACATCGGAGAAATCTGCCTTAGGCTTTTCGCTTTTGCCGCCGCCGCCAAACAGCTTGTCGAGCACTCCCATCATTCACCCCCGGAAAGATGTTAGGAATCAACTGGCCATCCTACCGGGTGAGCCCGCCTCCAGCGGTGAGCCAGGGCACAAACGAGGCTTTGGGAAGCTGTCGCGTTTAAGTTGGTCAGGGAACTTCGCGAACGCGTGCCGGGAGCGCCTGGTGTCAAAGTTCTACCTCACTACAGCCATAGACTACTCCAACGGCGACCCTCACCTGGGTCATGCCCTGGAGAAAGTAGGTGCCGATTGCATTGCCAGGTATCGGCGACTGCGCGGAGATGAGGTGCACTTCCTGATGGGTATGGACGAGCATAGCCAGTCGGTATTGCAGGCGGCCGCAAGGGCCGGCGTGCCACCGCAGCAGTGGGTCGATGATATGGCAGCACGCTTTGCGGAATTCTGGTCCCGCCTTGCGTGCAGCAACGATGACTGGATCCGGACCACGGAACCTCGGCACTTTCGATCCGTGACCGAGCTGCTCCAGAGAATTCAGCGGCTCCACCCCGACGATCTCTACGTGTCCGAGTACGAGGGCCTCTATTGCACCGGGTGCGAGGAGTTCAAGCAGGAAAGTCAGATCGTCAACGGACACTGCATCGAGCATCCGACCCTGGAGCTGGTACCTACCCGGGAGCGCAATCATTTCTTCCGCCTGAGCCGCTACGGTGCTCGCATTCTCGATCTCATCTCCAGCGGCACATTACAGGTCGATCCTGTCATCAGGCGGAACGAAGTGGTCCGCTTGCTCGAAGGCGGGCTTCAGGACATTTCGGTTTCTCGCCTCCGGCAGCCCTGGGGCATCCCATTCCCGGGCGACGCAGAACAGACGGTGTACGTGTGGTTCGATGCTCTGATCAATTACCTCTCTGCCACCGGGTTCCCCGGGCCCGGGTATCAGCGACTCTGGCCTGCTGACCTGCACGTGATCGGAAAGGGAATAACCCGGTTTCATTGCGTCATATGGCCGGCGATGCTCCTGGCGGCCGACCTGGCGCTGCCGGAACAGGTGTGGGCCCACGGCTACGTACAGTGGGAAGGAACTAAAATGTCGAAGACGGCGGGAACCGCAGTCACCCTCGACGAAGCAATCGAGCGGCATGGGCCGGACGCCCTGCGATACTTCCTGCTTCGCGAGGTTGGATTCGAGGCCGACGGGAACTTCACCTGGGAGCGCTTCGACGAGCGATATACCGCCGACCTCGCCGATGGGTTCGGCAACCTGGCCTCGAGGGCGCTGGCCATGCTGGCGAAATATCGGAAGGGTGTGGTTCCCGACCACTCGGACGACACGGCACTGGAGGAGGTGGGACGAAAGGCGCTCCGGGAATATGCCGAGGCGATGGATGCCCTGGACCTTCGCGGAGGAGCGGAGGCTGCATGGAGCCTGGTTTCCGCCGCCAACCTGTTTGTGCAACAAACTGCACCTTGGACGCTCGCGAAAAATGGCAGGGACGCCGAGCTCGACCAGGTGCTTAGTGCCCTGGCCCGGGCGCTCTGCCGGCTGGCAGTGATGACAAGCCCGTTCATGCCGGCGAAAGCCCAGGCTCTCTGGGAGGATCTGGGGCTGGATGGTGACGTGTCCGCGAGCCGGTGGGAAGCAACGGAGAACCCGCCTGTGGCAGGACGCCGCACGAGCCGGGCTTCGATCCTTTTTCCCAAGCCCGCAAGTGTCTAGACGTTAACTGAACCACTTGCCAAACTACTTGACAGTGAAAGAGTTATCAGTCGTTTTCCAACCTTGACAACAGCAATCCCAAAGGGCCACCTTGTCTTAGGGGCGTGACTCTCGTCACTCCCCCGAAGGCCTCACTATTGCAGTTTGGGAAGCGGTTCATAGAGGGTTTCACGTACCGTCTCGAGGTAGAGTTATGGCCAAACGCCGCTGGACTCTGGTGCTCGTCCCGCATGGGTCGGAGCCCTCGCGCATAGTCGAGGTCTCTTACGGCGTTTTGCGCGTAGCCACTTCAGCAGCCGCGGGCTTCCTGGTACTGGTGCTCCTCGCCGGCTACGCTACCCTCTCTCATACCAGCGATCTCTCCCGCACCGCACGACTGCAACAGGAAAACGAGGCCCTCGCCCGCGAGCTCGGGGAGCTGAACGGGCGACTCGCCACCCTGGCGGATACAATCAGCAGCATCTCCCAGCGAGATGCCCGGATTCGAGTGCTGGCAAACCTGGAGCCAATCGATCCCCAGGTGCAGGCGGCTGGAATCGGTGGCCCCTCGGCCAACGTTGGACTCATGGGGATTACCGGCATGGCGCGGCGGTCGGCAGAGGTTCGGGTTGACCTCAGTGCCTTGATCCGGAGAGCCAACCTGCTGGCCTCGTCATTCCGCGAAGCCGCCGACAGCCTGACGTACCATACCGCGAGGCTGGCCGCCACACCATCGATCATGCCGACTCAGGGCTGGCTCTCCAGCGCGTTCTCGTCGATGAGAGCCCACCCCATCCTGCATACTGCCCGGCCCCACGAGGGCATCGATGTATCTGCTCCAATGGGGAGCCCGATCGAGGCCCCTGCTGCCGGCGTGGTAACCGACTCCCGCTGGGAAGCCGGCTACGGCAATAGGATCGTCATCGACCATGGATTCGGGATCGTGACCAAGTTCGCCCACGCTTCCAAGTTGCTGGTGCACACCGGCCAGCGCGTTTCCCGGGGCCAGCGCATCGCCCTGGTCGGCAATTCCGGCCTCGCTACCGGCCCTCACCTCCATTACGAGGTGCACGTCAAAGGCCGGCCGGTCAATCCGCTCAAGTACGTATTGCCAGAGGGGGTAGTGACGGACTGACGAGAGGACGGGAAAGACGGAAGGTAAACACAAACCCCGGAGCCGAATGGCTGCCGGGGTTCTTCATGCAGAACACCTTCTCATCCTTCCCGCTAGAACTGCACCTTCGGCGCGTCTGTAGCGCCTTCTTCGGCTTCGAAGTACTCTCGCGGAGAGCCCATCCCGAATACCTTGGCGGTCAGATTATAGGGAAAGCGGCGGATGTAGCTGTTGTATTCACCGACCGCGGCATTGTAGTCCTGGCGGGCAACGGCAACGCGATTTTCGGTTCCCTCGAGCTGCTCCTGAAGCTGGCGGAAATTCTGGCTCGACTGGAGCTGCGGATAGTTCTCGGCGATGGCGAGCAGCCGCCCCAGGCCCTGGCTGAGCTGCTGATTGGCGGCCGCCATCTCGGGTACGTTCCCCGATTGCACAGCGCCGCCGAGCCGTGCCCGGGCGTTGGCGATGGAGATGAAGACCGTGTCCTCCTGCTTGGTGATTCCCTTCACCGTTGCTACCAGATTCGGAATCAGGTCAGACCTGCGCTGAAGCTGGGTTTGTATCTGTCCCTGTGCCTGGTTGACCCGCTCGTCGAGCGTCTGGATGGTGTTGTAGCCGCACCCGGCCACGAACAGGAGTGCCACAAGAGCCGGAGCCTGGATTCTGGAGCTGCGGTTCATCGCTGATCTCCGATTTGAAGTTGATCGAGAAACCGCGCCGTATGTTCGACGGCTTCCATGTAGTTCTCGAATTCGGGCGCGTTGCAGCGCCACTCCCGGTCTACCCGATGGCGGACGACGTGCAGCAGATGCTCCCCCTCGAATCCAATGGCGGCTGCTGCGGCGGCGGCAAGCTCCAGCGAATCGTTCGGTACTGGTTTTCCTATCAGAGTCAGGACCCCGCGCAGCAGCACCAGGATCGTCGCGGCACTCTGCAGTCCAAGCGTGCCGAGGGCCCCCGGATCAGGAGCATGGCTGGCATAGCCTTGCCGCAGCCTGAGCAACTTGCCCCGAAACTCCCGTTCGAGTGCCTTTCGCAGATCGGTCAGGTCGACCTGGACTCCCTGCACCGGATCCGCTCCCCGAAGCACCTTGTACGCGGTCTTCATGTCGGTGATCTCGATCGGAAATGCGTCCGATGCTCTATCCCACTCGGCCCGGCTCAGCACCAGCGGAACTTCAGGCACTGATTTTCGCCAGGCGGCGAACCCGCGCCCCAGTGACCGCAGCACTGCAGGAGTAAGGTGATCGATAACGAGCATGACGTTGATATCGGAGCGACCCGGGACGTAGTCACCACGAGCAGCCGAGCCGTAGAGAATGGCGCTGTAGGCATGTCCCAATACCGAATCGGCTTCCGTGAGAAGCGGATCTACGACCCTAGCGACCGAATCACGCATCAGAAACGTCCTCCAGCACCGCCGCCGCTAAAGCCGCCGCCGCCGCCGAACCCTCCAAAGCCTCCACCGCCGCCAAACCCGCCTCCACCACCCCATCCGCCACCGATCCACGGACCGCCCCAATATACCCGTCTCCGCCGCCGCCTCCCGCGAGCGCCACGGGAGCTCATCAGCAGG
>DATFFX010000459.1:0-3227 GCA_035249825.1 Gemmatimonadales bacterium
CAACATCAACGTCTACCAGTCGGGTTGGCTCTTCGAGTCACACGCGACCTGGGCCGAGGACGCGGTCTACGACGACACCAATGATTGGCACTGGTACATCAATCGCTTCCTTTCCAGGCCTGACCTGCCGCTCTTCAATCGCTATGTGTACGGCTCCGCCTATTTCATGAACTATCTGAGCGAGACCTACGGCATCGATGCTCCGCGCCAGGTCTGGTTCGCGGCACGCACGAGGACCACGCCCGACGCCGTCGTGACGCTGGGTTCGGCGGCTCGTGGGAAGAGATGAAGCGTTTCGCTCCTGCCGAGTACTTGCTCGACATCTCGGATTTCACCGCCGATCCGACCTCGATCATTCCGCTCCCGGTGAATCGCAGCCGGGCGACGCACTCGACTTATCCGGTTGACGTGACGGTTGCCACGAGCACGAACAGAGAGGCCAACCTCGCCCCATGGGGCCTTGGAGCCAACTTCGTCGAGTTCGAGGCCGGGTCGGCGGGGGGCACGCTGGAATTGACCTTCCAAGGTACCGGCTCGGTGGAGTGGCGTGTGATGGTCGCGCTCTTACCTAAGAGCGGAGGAGGCGCTCCCACTGTGACCCCGATGACGCTGCAGCCCGATGGCAGCGGGTCACTCGAGGTGAGTGGCTTCGGGACCCGGTGGAGCAAGGCAGTGTTGATGCCGGGCATCGCGGACCAATCCGGCGCGGAAGTCCCGTACGCCTACGGTGCCGTGCTCGATTAGTCTGCAAAACGCGCCGGCGCTTTCGGGGCGTCCGGCGCGTCTCGGGCGGTGCAGGCAACTAAGCGTCAGGCCGTTCGCCGTAGGGGCCTTTCTTCCACTTCCGTATCTGGCGACACCAGATAAGCTGCTCTGGTGGCAATCACCTGCTCTGCCGCTCCGTTGGGCACGACCTTCCTGAATAATGGCAGATACTCCTCCCATCGCACCAGGATATTACGGGCTCGAACGCTGACGGTCTTCTGCTCATGTTCGAGGAGTAGTTTTCGCAGCAGTTCGGCATCTTCGGCATCGAGGTCGTGCAGCTCCACCATGTCGCCATTGACCCGGCTCGCGAAGGTGCCGGCCTCATCGATTACATACGCAACTCCGTTGGTCATTCCGGCGCCAAAGTTGCGGCCAGCCCGCCCCAGCACGACGACGATTCCTCCGGTCATGTACTCGCAGCAGTGATTTCCGGCGCCCTCGATGACGGCTACTGCCCCGGAGTTCCTGACCGCGAACCGGTCACCGGACTGGCCGGCAGCGAACAGCTTCCCGCCGGTTGCGCCGTAGAGCACCGTGTTTCCAATCAGCAGGTGGAGATGCGAGGTGTCCGCATATCGTGCCCGGCGGAAGGGTCGAATCGTTATCTCCCCGCCACTGAGACCTTTGCCGACATAATCATTGGCTTCGCCTTCCAGCTCGAGGTGCATTCCACGACAAGCAAAAGCACCGAAGCTCTGTCCTGCAGTGCCGGAAAATCGTAAACGCACCGATCCGGCTGGCAGGCCCTCATCGCCATGCCGCTCCGCGATTGCCCCTGCGACGCGAGCGCCTACTGCGAGATGATTATTGCGAATCTCGTAATTCCCCGAGAAGGGCAGGCTGCAATCCAGGTAGGGTTGTAGCTCACCGAGGATCTCGTTGTCGAGTGAAGTCAGGCCAGGCCGATCGTTGCGTTCGACAGTGCGCCGCAGGACCACCGGCCTGCCGGACTGCGAGCCCGCCTGAGGCTCTCCCAGCAACAATGTGAGATCCAGCATTTGGGCCCGTGGAACGTCGGGACGGTCGACGCGTTCCAGTAGATCGCTGCGTCCGATGATTTCATCCAATGATCGCGCCCCAAGAGCTGCCAGATGTCCTCGCACGTCCTCGGCAATCAGGGTGAAATAGGAGATGACCTGCTCCGGGGTCCCGCGGAATTTGGCGCGCAGATCATCCCGCTGGGTGGCTATGCCGGTGGGACAAGTATTGAGGTGACACTGCCTGGCCATGGCGCATCCCATGGCGACGAGTGGGGCGGTGCCGAAGCCATAACTCTCCGCCCCCAGCAGGGCCGCAATCACTACATCGCGCCCCGTCTTGAGCCCGCCATCCGTGCGTACTTCGATGCGGTGGCGCAGCCCATCTCGCACCAGCGTTGCCTGGGCCTCTGCCAACCCCAACTCCCAGGGCGAGCCGGCGTGCTTGATGGATGAGAGTGGGGAGGCTCCCGTGCCACCGTTGTGCCCCGCGATGAGCACGTAATCGGCATACGCTTTCGCCACACCCGCCGCCACCGTTCCCACCCCGGTCTCGGAGACCAGCTTCACTCCAACCCTGGCGCGTGGGTTGACGGTCTTGAGGTCGTGTATGAGTTGAGCAAGATCCTCGATCGAGTAGATGTCATGATGTGGGGGTGGCGAAATGAGCTGAATTCCCGGGACCGCATGTCTGAGACGCGCAATCAGGTCGGTCACTTTGTGCCCCGGTAGCTGCCCGCCTTCCCCGGGTTTGGCACCCTGCACGATCTTGATCTCGAGCTCCTCGGCGCGGGTGAGGTACTCCGTCGTCACGCCGAACCGGGCTGACGCTACCTGTTTGATCCGGTTGTCGGCACGGTCACCGTTGCCGAAGCCATGATAGTTGCTCGGGTCCTCGCCACCCTCACCGGAGTTCGACCTCGCGCCCATTCGATTCATCGCGACAGAGAGCGTGGCGTGTGCCTCCGGCGAGAGGGCACCCAGCGACATCGCGGATGAGATAAAGCGGCGTCGAATGGTCTCGACCGACTCCACTTCCTCGAGCGACACCGGTTCTGCTCGCCGGAATCCGAGAAGATCCCGCGGGCCGGCCGGCCGCCGGGCGTCATTCTTCGTCAGGAAGTTCTGGTAACCACTCGCTACTCCTTCTGGAGCGTCCTTGACCGGCTTCCTTCCGCTTCCCACCGCCTGCTGGAGTGCCACGACGATCGGTGGTGCCCAGCCGTGGTCCTCGCCCTCTTTCCGAAACCGCACCCTGCCATAATCGGGGAGCGAAGGGGTAGCAGCTACGGTGTAGGCCGCTGAGTGCCGGGTGATAACATCTTCCGCGATCTCCACCAGCCCGATCCCGCCCAACGGCGAGACGGTCCCGGCGAAGCACGACGCGATGACCTCGTTGCCCAAGCCGAGGGCCTCGAAAATCTGGGCGCCACAATATGAGGAAAGAGTGGAGATCCCCATCTTGGAAAGAATCTTCAGTAG
>DATFFX010000460.1:0-7833 GCA_035249825.1 Gemmatimonadales bacterium
TCTATGCCTCTATGGTGCGGTCAAATACAGTCTGATCCTCGTCCGCCGCTTCTGTTCCGCCGCTCCAACTACCGCCTCTCCATCTACCGCCGCCGTATCGTCCGCCTCTTCACCTACCGCCTCTTCACCTACCGCCGCTTCATCGTCCACCCCTCCACCTACCGCCCTTTCCGCCTTCCCGCTACCTTCCCGCCCCGATGCCCTCGCGTACGCCTCTTCTCGACGACCGCGCCATCGGCCGCACCCTGGCACGCATGGCAAGCGAGATCGTCGAGCGAAGTGGCGGCACGGAGGAGCTGGTCCTCGTAGGAATTCAACGGCGCGGCGTGGAGCTGGCCGGCCGGCTGAAGCAGCTCATCGATGCGGCCGAAGGCTCCAACCTCCAGTCCGGCAAGCTCGACATCACCCTGTATCGAGACGATCTCCAGACCATCGGCCCACGGCCTGTGGTGGGGGAGACGAGCCTTCCAAACGTCGACGGCAAAACCGTCGTCATCGTGGACGACGTGCTCTACACCGGTCGTACCGTGCGAGCCGCGCTGGACGAGTTCGCCGATTTCGGCCGTCCCCGCCGGATTTTCCTCTGCGTCCTCATCGATCGTGGTGGCCGGGAGCTTCCGGTCCAGGCTGACATCGTGGGCACCAGTGTGGGTACCAGGCCCGGAGATCGGGTGGATGTCTTTGTGTCTGAGCTCGACGGTCGCGACGCCGTCGAGCTGGTACGTAAAGGATGAGAATGGCGACAGGTAGGCGCCTGAAATGAGCGTTCCCAGTCTCGGCAAGGACCTCGTCGGCCTCGAGCCTCTCAGCGCGGAGCAGATTCAGCTCATTCTCGACACCGCCGAGCCGTTCAAGGAAGTCAGTGAGCGCGCGATCAAGAAGGTCCCCGCACTCCGCGGTAAGACAATCGTCAATCTCTTCTTCGAGGCTTCCACCCGCACCCGGATCTCATTCGAGTTCGCGGAGAAGCGGCTCTCCGCCGACACCGTCAATGTGGCGGCGGTCGGCTCATCCGTGAGCAAGGGCGAGACGCTGGTCGATACCGCCAAGAACCTCGAAGCCATGCGAATCGACATGGTGGTGATCCGGCATGGATCGTCGGGTGCGGCGCAATTCCTGGGACAGCGGATCCGGTCGAATGTCATCAACGCCGGCGACGGCAAGCACGAGCATCCCACGCAGGGATTGCTCGACATGCTGACTCTGCGAGATCGCTTCAAGCGAATCAAAGGGCTCAAGATCGCTATCTGCGGTGACATCCTGCATAGCCGGGTGGCGCGCAGCAACATCTGGGGGCTGACTAAACTGGGGGCGGAGGTCGGCGTCTGTGGTCCCGCCTCACTGCTCCCGCGGAACGTCGAGGCGCTTGGCGTGACCGTTCTCCCCCGAATCGAAGATGCCATCCAGTGGGCCGATGCGCTCAACGTGCTGCGGCTTCAACTGGAACGCATGGAGGCAGGCTTCTTTCCCTCACTGCGGGAATACAATCGCGTCTTTGGTGTCACCAATGAGCGCCTGGCTCGCGCACCGAAAGACCTGCTCATTCTGCACCCGGGACCCATGAATAGAGGGGTGGAGATCGATAGCGACGTCGCCGACGGACCCCACAGCGTCATTCTGCCGCAAGTGACTAATGGCGTGGCGGTCCGCATGGCCGTGCTGTACCTGCTCGCCGGCGGATCGCCGGACTGGGCGCACAGCGGAAGCGACGACCGATGAGGCCAATCCTGATACGGGGTGGCCGAGTCATCGACCCGTCGCGCAACATCGATGAAGTAGCCGATGTGTACCTTCAGGATGGAAAAGTCGCCGAGGTTTCGCGCAAGATAGGCTCTCCCGAGGATGCACTGGTGCTCGACGCGACCGGGAAGATCGTAACACCCGGCCTCATCGACGTTCATGTGCATCTTCGCGAGCCGGGTCAGGAAGAGCTCGAGACCGTGGCTACCGGCGCCATGGCAGCCGCAGCGGGTGGCTTCAGTGCCGTGTGCGCCATGCCCAATACCGACCCGGTGACCGACAACCAGGCCGCCATCGGCTTTATCGTGAGTCAGGCGCAGCGCGCGAGCAAGGCCAGGGTCTACCCTATTGGGGCCATCTCGCTGGGGCAGAAGGGACAGCAACTCGCAGAATTCGGGGAGCTCGTTGGGGCGGGGGCTGTGGCCGTGAGTGATGACGGTAAGCCGGTGGTCTCCAGCCATCTCATGCGCACCGCCCTCGAGTATGCCCGTACCTTCGGGATTCCCGTAGCCGACCACTGTGAGGATCCGACCCTGGCCGCAGGCGGTGCAATGCACGAGGGCATCGTATCGACCCGCCTCGGTCTCAAGGGAATTCCTGCCGCAGCCGAGGAGATCATGGTGGCGCGAGACATTCTGCTCGCGGAGCTCACTGGCGGCCACATCCATCTCTGCCATATGTCCACCCGGGGATCGGTGGACCTGATCCGGAGGGCCAAAGACAAAGGCATCCGGGTGACGGCCGAAGCGTGCCCCCATCACTTCACGCTGACGCACGAGGCCTGCGAGGGGTACGATACCAACGCGAAAATGAATCCACCGCTTCGCGAGCCGGAAGATCGTGAGGCCATTCGGCAGGCGCTTCGGGACGGCACCATCGACGTGATCTGCACCGACCATGCGCCGCACCACTATGATGCCAAGGAGAGGGAGTTCGACGACGCACCAAACGGCATCGTCGGACTCGAGACGGCGCTTGGTCTGGCCATCACCGAACTGGTGGACACCGAGCTGCTGGCACTTCCCGACCTGATCAACCGGATGAGCACCATGCCCGCCAAAATCTTCGGTCTCCCCGGTGGGTCTCTCGGGCCAGGCTCAGCCGCGGACGTGCTCATCGCGGATCCGAAGGCAGGGTGGGTCGTCGATCCAACCGCCTTTTTCTCCAAGAGCCGTAACTCGCCCTTCGCGGGACGGCAGCTGACCGGCCAGGCTGCCGTGACGATCGTCCGGGGTCAGGTGGTGTTCCAGCGAGCTTCCTGATGCCGCCATCCGAGCAGGAGGTGCGGCGCGAGTGATCGTACATCGGAGGCTGTCGGCAGCCGACGACCGAATTAGATTTGCACTGAGGGTTTACCGACGTACTTCCCGAGATCGCGCTATCGATGGGCGAAGGCCCTGCGTATCCACGCTAACCCCGGGTACGCCTGCACTGGGCGATGCCGTGCTCTCGGACGCGTGAATCACCTCACGCCGGATCGGATGGACGTCTTAGAGCGGATGAGAGGAAACTCTTCCCATGGGCAAACCGACGGATACTGACGCGACAATCGAGGCCCTCCTGGAACAACGCTCCCAATACGAGGAGTGGCTCCTTCGACTCGACACTTCGGGCGAGAAGGCGCCGCCGGCGGTACGCCAGCGGGTTCGCGGGGACTACGAAGCGCGGCTCGAGTCCGTGATGGAGCAGCTGCGGGGACGCAGTGCCGCCATCGCAGAGGAGCTCGAACGGCAGCATGCATCCCAGGCGGAGCTTGACCGCGAGCGCCGCGCGGCGGAGGAGGCACTCGCTGAAGCGGAGGTGCGCTACACCGTGGGTGAATACGGCGAGGAGGAGTGGCGCCGTCTCAGCGATCAGAGTCGCAAGGGCATTGAACAGTTGCGTGCCCGCCTGCGGGCCATCGGCACCGAGATCACCAGGCTGACGGAGATTCAAGGCGTCCTGGTGGCACCGCGCGGAGGTGCACCAGTGCCACCGCCCCCTCCTCCAGCGCCGCCCGCTCGCACCGCGCGTACCGAAATCATCGAGGAGTCGCCTTTCGTCACCCATTTGGCCGAGGAGCCCGAGCCGGCGCTGCCTAGCCCTTCCAGAAACGCACCGATCCCGCCACAGGTTGACGAGCTGACCTTCCTCAAATCGGTCTCGGATGAGGAACCATCGCGACCTGCGCGCCGGCCGAGTAATCCCGGTGCCCCGGCACCTTCCGCGACGGTACCTGCCCGGGCCCCGGAGCCTGCGACACCGGCACCGGCGCCGGGGAAGGCCGCGTCCGGGGTGGCCAAAACGCTCAAGTGCGGTGAATGCGGCACTCTCAATCGCCCGACGGAATGGTATTGTGAACGCTGCGGAGCCGAGCTGGCCGGGGTTTGAGCGCGAGGCGGTGAGCGATAAGGTGGGACAATAAGAGGGCGCCGTTTGAGCCGGCGCCCGTGCTCCGAGAAACAACTTCAGATTAGTTTCGTAAGTCGTTGCACCGCTTGAGGTACTGCACCACAGTTACTTCGCCTTCGTCCCGACCAGTTTCGCCAGGCGACTCTTTTGCCGGGCCGCAGCGTTCTTGTGCACGATGTTCTTTTGCGCCGCGCGGTCGAGGAGTTTTACGGCTTCAGCATACGCGGTGACCGCCTCCGCTCCGGTTGCAGCACGAACTTTCCTCAGGGCAGTCCGGAGAGCGCTCCGGTGCGTGCGGTTTTGCACGGTTCGGGCACGACCCTGACGCATGCGCTTCGCAGCAGACTTGATACGGGGCACGGCAACCTCGGTCATCGGGAAATCGGCGCCGGAAATTCTCCGGCTGCGGAATCCGAAAAAATAGACCTCGAGAGCCGCAACGTCAAGCGAGAGGCCATTTTGACTTGCTCTTACGGGACGTTTAACCTTCGGCGCCCCCAACACCGAGATGGTTTCTCCTGGATCCACAACTCAGTGATTTCGTGCTGGCGTTCCCGATGCTGGTCTTCGCCATGTGCGCCCACGAATATGCTCATGCCGCAACCGCACTCCAGCAGGGAGACGACACTGCATACCGGTTGGGGCGTGTCACGCTGAATCCCGTCCCTCACATCGATCCCTGGATGAGCGTACTGATGCCCGCGATGATCTGGTTCTTCTCACAGGGGTCATACACCTTTGGTGGTGCCAAGCCTGTGCCGGTGAACTCGAGCAGATTCAAGAATTACGTCCGGGGAGACCTGCTCGTCTCGGTGGCTGGCGTGGCCACCAATCTCATGTTGGCTCTGGTATGCTCCGTGATCTTCGTCGTGCTCGGCCTCCTGGCTGCCTCCCTGCCGAGCGCGATTCCCGTCCTCGACACCGCGCAGCGCATGATGGTGTACGGAATCTGGTTGAATCTGGTGCTCTGTTTCTTCAATCTGATTCCTGTTCCGCCGCTCGATGGGTCGCACCTGGTGTACCACGCGCTTCCACCGCGGGCTGGCCTCTGGTATCGCGGGCTGCAGCGGTTCGGCTACCTGCCGCTGTTGATCCTGCTCTTCCTGTTCCCTCCCGTTGTCGCCGTTCTGCTCACACCCGCGTTCATGATTCGGAATGCGCTGCTGAGCATCATCCTGCCGTTCCATGTGGGTGACGGGTGGAACATCTTTCAGTCATGACCGCCACTGAACCGCTCACGCTACCCGAGCCTCCCACGAGCGCTCTGGGCGGAGGAGCGGGGTTTGTCGTCGAGCTGGAGGCGTTCTCCGGACCGCTCGACCTACTGCTGCATCTCTTGCGTGAGGAGCAGCTCGAGATCGCCGATATCCCGATCGCACGGATAGCCGATCAATTTCTGCAGGCAGTTCACGAGCTCGGCCTCAATCAGGCGGCAGACTACCTCGATATGGCCAGCCGGCTGGTGCGGCTCAAAGTTCAGATGCTGCTTCCTCGAAACTCCGAGGAGGATGGCTGGGAAGATCCCCGGGCGGAGTTGGTGCGGCGGCTGCTGGAATACCAGCGGATCCGCGAAGTCGCGGTGTGGCTGGGGCGCGCCGCGGCGCGACGTGCCGAGCAGTTCGCGCGGGGATACCTGCCACCGGCACCAGTGCTCCCGCCGCCACCGCTGGCGCTGAACCTGATGGACATGCTTTCCGCGATCGACCGGGTGATCGCTGGAATGCCATCGCCGGTGTTGCACAATGTGGTTGCCAGGCCCCTGAACGTGGAGGCGGCCACCCGCCGCATCGAGGATCTGCTCGCCGAGCAGGACCAGATCCGCTGGCTCGACGCGCTGGGCTCAGGCGTGACCATCGCTGATGTGCTCTCCACCCTTCTGGCATTGTTGGAGCTGGCCAAACGCGGCCGCCTGCGCCTGCTCCAGCCCACTCCTTTCACACCGATGGTGATCGCTCGTGAGTCCCCTCGCTCAGCTGCTTGAAGCGGCGCTGTTCTCCGCCTGCCGGCCCATTACCGCCGAGGAGCTGGCCAGCCTGGACTCCGAGGCGAGTCCGGCCGACGTCCGCGTTGCGCTGGAGCAGCTCCGGGAACACTACGACTTCAACCAGCACGGTGTCGAGCTGGGGGAGATGGCTGGAGGCTACCAGATCCTGACCCGACCGGCGCACGCCGCGGCTATCGAACGAGCTCAGTTCACGGTTCGTGCCCCCAAGCTCACCGCGGCTACGCTGGAAACCCTCGCGGTGATCGCCTACCGGCAGCCAGTCGGCCGACTGGAAATCGAGGAGATCCGCGGCGTATCGGCAGGCGGCGTGCTTCGGTCTCTGCAGGAGCGTGGCCTGATAGAGGTCGTGGGCCGGAGCGAGGCGTTGGGCCGGCCACTGCTCTACGGTACTACTCCGCTGTTTCTCGAGCTGCTCGGTCTTGGTGACCTCGCCGACCTGCCGAAGGCGGAGGAGTTGACGATAGCACTGCGGCCGCATCGCGCGACGGCTGAAGGGGCGGATGAGGCAGCCGCCTACGTCGAGGCAGAGTCATGACGGAGATGCGGCTTCAGCGGGCATTGGCGCGCGCTGGAGTTGCCTCACGCCGGGCTGCGGAGAAGCTCATCGAGGAAGGCAAGGTCAAAGTAGACGGCCAGCCTGCCGTTCTGGGAATGAAGGTTGATCCGGAACGTCAGCGTATCACGGTCGGCAGAAAGCCGGTGAAGCTCCAGGAGCGTCGCTGGCTGGCCTTTCACAAGCCACTCGGGGTGGTTACGACGGCCAAAGATGAGGAAGGCCGGCGCACCGTCATGGACTTCATCCCCAATTCCTCCGCCCTGACCTATGTGGGGCGTCTCGATGTGATGACCACCGGGCTCCTGCTGCTTACAACCGATGGTGAAGCGGTGCACCGGCTCACCCACCCTCGCTACCGCATTCCCCGTCACTATACCGCCCTGGTGCACGGCCGTCCCGCGGCGGAAATCTCGGGCGCGGTTCGGGAAAAGATCGTTATCGATGGCCGATCCCTGGCGGTGCGAGAGGTGAAGGTCCGGCCGGGGAAGGAGGGACGTACCATACTGGACGTCACACTGGAGGAGGGCCGCAACCGCATCGTGCGCCGTTGGTGTGAGGCAATGGGCCTCAAGGTCGAGCGCCTCGCCCGGCTCTCCTACGGGCCGGTCAGACTCGGCGACCTTCCTCCGGGCCGCTACCGGCCGCTCACGCCCCGGGAGGAAGCGGCCCTGTACAAGTCGGTCCACCTTACCCCCGAGGCAGCTGAAACCGGCCGTGAAGCCAAAGCGTCCAGAAAGCAGCCCCGTCATACATCCAGGAGCCACTCGATTTGAGCGCCCCGAAGCTGAGCCCCAAGCCCGCTGAGCTGTTGCCGGTTCAACGGATTCTCACGGAAGTCTCGCGGCGCATCGTCGGGCAGGACGCAATGATCGAGCGGCTCCTTGTCGGACTCCTCACTGGAGGGCACATCCTGCTGGAGGGGGTTCCCGGCCTGGCGAAGACCGTGGCGGTGCGGACCCTGTCCGAAATCATTCACGCTTCCTTCTCCCGCATTCAATTCACTCCCGATCTTCTGCCGGCCGACGTGATCGGCACGATGGTGTTCAACCAGAAGAGCCAGGAGTTCCACGTCAAGAAAGGCCCGCTGTTCGCACAGATCATTCTCGCGGATGAGATCAATCGGGCGCCGGCCAAGGTCCAG
>DATFFX010000461.1:0-4427 GCA_035249825.1 Gemmatimonadales bacterium
GTCGGCGCTCACCCGCAGCGCGATGTTCACGCGGGTGGCATGAGCGTGGCGGGCCACATTGGTGAGCGTTTCCTGCAGGATGCGAAAAGCGGTGGTAGCGCAAACTTCGTCCAGACTGGAGTGGGAGGCCTGGACCTCGAGCTGGACGGTAATTCCCGTGCTGCGCTCAAACTCCTGAGCCTGCCACTCCACGGCGGCCACCAATCCGAGGTCGTCCAGCACGCTGGGACGAAGATCGGTAGCGATCCGGCGAACCGTGTCCATGGCGCCATCGATTCGAACGATGATCGATTGTACCCGCTCTGCCACTGCTGGCCGGTCCGACACGCGCGGCTTGAGCCAGGCGAGGTCGATCTTCAGGCCGGTGAGCGCCTGCCCCAGCTCGTCGTGAACTTCCCGGGCGAGACAGGTTCGCTCATCCTCCCGCACCAGCTGCAGGCGGACCGACAGGTCGCGTAGCTCCTGGCGAGACCGCAGGAGCTCGTTCTCCGCCGCCCTGCGGTCAGTAATATCCCGTTGAATTCCGAAGTGGCCGATGAACTGGTCCTCGGAGTCGTACAGGCAGATGTAGTCGCCCTCGATCGTGATAGGACGGCCATCGAGGGTCCGCTCGTCAGTCTCCAGATGCAGGTGCCCCGAGTCCAGAAATTGGCGCCACCGAGTCCGCGCGGCTGGGATATCGTGCGCGAGCAGTGCGGCCGGCGTGAGCCCGATCAGCTGGTCCTCCCGGGTCCCGTACTGCGCCAGCATGGCGGCGTTGACCTTGGTGACCCGTTCGTGCGCGAAGATGTAGTCGAGGGCGATTTCCTTGTCGGTCGTATCGCTCCAGCGGAGCGGCTGGTCCAGCATCATGAAAAAGAAGCCGTCCAGCGACTGGGAGAAGAACAGTTCCAGCAGGTCCTGACTCTCCCGCAGCGCCTGTGCTGCCTGGCACGATTCGGTGACGTCCCGAAAGCTCCACACCCGTCCAACGCTGCTGCCGGCGAACCGCTGCGGCTCAGACCAGCGATCGAATACTCGACCATCTCGCAGGCGGATCTCGTCGCAGCTCGAAGCCTCGGAATCGGCATACAGCTCCGCCACTCGTCGCAGGAAACCGGACGGATCCTTCAGCTGGTGCAGCACTGCGTTCAGCAAGTCGGCGTCACGCCCTGAGGCAGCAGCCTCGGGAGGGATCCCCCACATCTCGATGAAACGCTGGTTGAAGCTCAGAACTCCGCCAGCCGGATCAACCACCAGCAATCCATCAGCCATGGACTGCAGCGTCGCCTGGTGGAGCGAGACGGCCCGCGCGTGCTCCTCGACCGCGAGACGCTGGTCGGTAATCTCCCGCACCAGGCAGTAGGAGACCGCTCGCTGGTCCTCCAACTCCAGCGGAGCAGCCACCAGGCACACTGCCACAGGCCCGTCGGCGCCTCCCCAGCACCAGGCCTCGAGCTCCACCGCTTCCCCGCGGCGCAGAGCATCGAGGGCAGCCTCCACGCGCGCCGAATCATCCAGGCCGACGAGCAGGTCACCCAAATCCTGCCCCACCGCCGATGAGCCGCACGCCAGAACCCGGGAGAAGCCGGGTGAAGCGCTCAGGACTCTGCCAAGGCTGTCGAGGAGCGCCAGCCCAGCAGGCGCGATGTGGGAGGTTATCGCCAGCGGACGCCTCCGTACGTGGATGTGGGTGGTCATTGGCACAGAATGATGAGTGAGGGTACGGTCCAATCCCGCGGCGGTCAACACTGAAAAGCTGTAGTCCGGCGTAGGACGCCGGACTACACGGGCTCGCGCGGTTCAGCGGCGGGCCTGCTGTGACGGCTCCGCGGGCCCGAACGCCAGGTCGAGCCGGATCACGATTTTCTCATGCATCTTGAGCATGCCGAGCGCCTTACTCAGTCCTCCGATCTTGTACTCCTTGAGGTTGAGTGATGTCTCGCCGTGGACGCGGATCTCGTCAGTGCCGAAGACCACGCTTGCAGGGACGGTGCCCTCACGGGTGACGCCGTGGATGATGAAGCGCCCGTAAAGAATTACACTCACCGAATCGCCCGGAGATTCTGGTGCAGCGACGCGGGTTAGCTCGAACCGGATGACGGGATACTTCCCGGACTCCATCGACTTGTTCAGGTCGCGATCCCGCCGCTCATTTCCCGTCGCCAGCGTGCGTACCGGGGCCTCCACCCAGCCCCGAACATCGGTCAGCGCACCGCCCTTCATCTCTCCGGTTACGCTCGTGGTGGTGCCGGTGAAGTTTCCTGCCGTGGCTCGGGCGTCGAAGCTCAGTGTGCCAGCGCGCACGGTACCGTCGGGAATGGTGCGGGCACTCGGCACCTGTGCGGCAAGCGCTTCCCAGGCGAGCACGGACGCCCATACCAGATACAGCCCCAACACAACTCGGTTCATAGCCATGTGAACACCTCTTTTGAAAATGATGTCCCGCCGCTCTACCTCGCCGCGGTACAGTTGCCTGCCCTCGGGGCAGCGCTACCGCCCCGGTAATCAGGGACCGACTGCGGTCCGCAGGATTACTCGCCCCGTTACGGCGTCGGCAGGGGCTGCATATAGCTCGCCGGTGAGACCTACTCGCTCTCCCACCTGCCAGGTAGCGCCACCGAACACGACCAGGCGGTCGAGATCCACTGCGACTCGGCGGTTGTCCAGCTCGCCGGCCTGATCGGTGAAGTTCACCTGGAATCGCGGCTGAAGCCGGCTGTAACCCGCCCCACCGTACGGCCGCAGTCGTCCACCGGCCAGCGAACCGCCGACCGCGAAGTCCACACCGCGGATGTTCGGGCGTAACCGATCATCCGATATGGTGCCGCCGAAGCATTCGCTGGTCGCATCCTCGAGCTCGTCATCCGCGCAGGTGATCGGAGCCCGAACCGAGCCGAAGGTGGCATGGGCCCGCACTGCGGCCACCAATCCATCGATCCGGCCGAATGCCTTCTCCAGCGAAATGCCGAACAGGTTTGCCTTGACTCCGTTCACTCTCAGCGGCGGCACCCAGCTGGCTTGAAGGGTGAGCCCCAGGGGGAGCGGCATTCCGATACGGGGGCGAGGGAGCGCAAGGAGCAAGTCGGTGTTCTCCGCTCCCTTCCCCGGCCGGCAGATGGTAGGCGTGGCGGTAGCATCGCTCACTCGTGGCACATAGCTGAGCTCGAGCCCCGCCTTGAAGCCGGGATACAGCTCAGGTGCACCTCCCCGGCTGAAGGCCAGTGGAACCGCGAAAATCGCCATCGTCTTGGCCTCGTTCGACGCCGCGCCCGGAAAGCAGTCGTTCTGCGCGACGGCAACTGCGGGCCACCGGGATACGACTGCCACCAGGACGAACATCGCCCGCTTCACTGGACCACAATGGTGCCGCGCATCCCGCTACTCGCGGTGCCGTGCACGCTGCAGAAGTACAGATACGTCCCGGGGCTGTTGAACGTGTGCGAGTACGCATTCGGCGACGAGACTGGCGCCCCGCTGGCGGTGAACACCGGGCTGCCGCTGGGCGTCACGTCGTGGAACCCGCCGACCCAGCTCCAGGTCACGGTCGTTCCGACCCCGATCGTCACATCGGAAGGCTCGAACCGGTTATTGCCGCCGTCGTTCCGCAGCTGGATTAGTACCGGGGAGGGCCCGCCGGGCTCGGAGGCGGCGCTCGCCGTGAACAGCACCGGAGATCCTTCAGCACCACCGGCAACCACCGCCTGCGAGTTCTGCGCACCGGCCTCGTTGCCCAGGCGCCAGATGCTGGTGGAGATCCCGTCGGCTCCGGTGGTGTCAACGGAAGGCGTCATCAGCGCTCCGGCACCGCCTGCGCTCCAGGTGATCACGGCACCGGCCACGGGTGCGGCGCCGCGACGGATCACGATACGCAGAGGATTCACCAGATCCTGTCCGGCCATGCCGGACTGTGCATTTCCGCTCGGCTCCGATCGAGCGGCGGAAAGCGCCGCGGGATCGGGTCCAGCTCCCAGGTCACCGTCATCGTAGCCGCCGCAGGCGGCGATCGCTGCGTTGACGACCAGAAGCGCCGGCCCTGCGATGCTCCGATTTGATCTGACCATTGCCGCACCCTTTCCATGAGGTGGTAGTCGCTCTCTCTCTTCCTGTCGGGTGAACAATGGGAAACCGGTACCGATGCGGATACCGGCGGGAGGAGAAAACAGCGACAGATTCTGAAGATGGGGTGTGTAGGAATGCGGACTACGGCGGAGCTCGCGTCACCGTTGCACGAGCTATACTCCCTGCATGCGAGCCGTCATCGTGCACACGCTGGGCGATCCGGACGTTCTCACGCTCGGCACGACCGACATTCCCCGCCCGGGACCGGGTGAGGTATTGATCCGACTGCACGCGATCGGCGTCAACTTTTCCGATACTGAACGGCGCCGCGGGGCGTACGACGCGCCACAGCTACCCTGGATTCCTGGCAATGAGGGCGCCGGGGT
>DATFFX010000462.1:0-7515 GCA_035249825.1 Gemmatimonadales bacterium
GGACGGATAAAATTGTCGATGTTCCCGACCACCACGATTCCCCACACCGCGAGCCCGATGGCCATGCCGTAACGGCCGCTCAGTGCCAGGTGCAGGACACCCGGCCCCCACACCAGCGCACTTCCAACCACGGGGAGAATGGCAACAATGACGGTAACGACGCCCCAGAACAGTGCGTTGGGGATGCCGGCAACCCAGAATCCCACCCCAACAAGCACACCCTGAATCGAGGCTGTCAGGCCGGTTCCAATCAGGGTCGAAAGCGTGACGCCCCGAAACCGCTCGCGGAGGATTTCGGCATTATGGCCGGAGAATGGAATGAACGGGCGCACCTGCTTCCAGGCTCTGTCGGGAGCCAGAAGGAGGTAAAACAATCCAAAGAACGCAATTGTCAGTTGGATACCCAGGCGGGTGGCCGTCCCTATCAGACCGACCGCGCTCGCGCCAACCCAGTTGACCAGACTCGAGCCGAAGGCTTCAATTTGAGCCCCGACGTCGTAAGGACCGATCCTGAGCTCCCTGATTCGAGCCAGGAGAGGGCTGCGAATGACACCCCCGGCCATCTCCTGGGCTTCGTTAGCCACTACTCCCACAAAAGAGAGTCCGGGTCCTAAGATCAGAAGAATCCCCAACAGGACGACCAGTCCCGCTGCCAGGCCAGGCTTCACGCGGTGCTCGACGAGCCAGCGGTAAAAGGGCATGAACATGATGTAGAGCACCGGGGCCCCGATAAGGCCGGTACTGAACGGCCATAGAGCATAAAGCAGCCCGACCCCCAGCATGAAAATCAGGAAGGCGGCGCGGTCCCGCTTGGTATCCAGGAAGGCCATGGGGGGAAGAGTAGGGTAGCGTGATATCCGCCGCCAGCGGGCCGCTGCTCCTCGCCGGGTGCGTCGGGAACGTGTATCTTCGGACTCGTGGTCCCTCTGCTACAGCTCCCCGGCGCCTACCTCGCGGCAGGAGGCGCACTGCTGGTTCTTCTGCTTCTGCTGCTGGCCCTGCTTTGGCGCGAGCGGCGGCGCCGGCAGCGGGCAGAACTCTCCACAGCCGAAGGTCGAAGCCAGCTACAGACGGTTACCGCAACCATGCGCGAAGGGGTAATCGCGTACGATATGGAGCGGCGGCTGACGTTCGTCAACCCTGCTTTCGAGCGACTCACCGGGTACCCAGCCGAAGACCTGCAAGAGCAGGAGTTTCTCCAGTACATCCACGACGATGACCGACCTGCCATCCTCGCCGAGTGGGACCAGTTGGCCCAGGGCCGCGCGCTTCGGGACCAGGAATACCGGGTAGTCACCCGTACCGGTCAAATCCGCTGGTGCTCCAGCTCCTGGGAGCCGATGCGGGATGAGACCGGGCGACAGATCGGCTACCTCGGCACCGAATTCGACATTACGGAGCGCAAGCTGGCCGAGGAGGCGATGCGCCTCGATACCGAGCTGTTCCAGGCCGTGCTGGAGGTCGAACAGGCGGTGTCGACGGCCGGACTCGACTCGCAAACAGTCATGCGGGTGATCGCCGAGCGAAGTCAAGCACTCACCGGGGCCAGCGGCGCGGTAATCGAGTCGATAGAGGGGGAGGACGTCGTTCCACTCCTGCACATCGGCACCGAACCACCGCGGCTCAAGGTGAGCACGAGCTTGTCGGGCGTGTCCGTCCGTACCGGCGAGCTTCAACGCTGTGATGATACTATGGCAGATACCCATCTTCCGCATCAAGCCTACCGCGAGATGGGCATCAGATCGATCATGGTCGTCCCACTCAAGGATGAGCACCGCACGCTTGGGGTCCTCAAGGTAGTTGCGGAAGAGGCTCAGGCATTCACCGACCGCGATGCCAAGGCGCTTCGTCTGCTCGGTGGTCTCATGGGCGCGGCATTGGCGCATGCCGCAGCATTCGAGGCCCGGCAGAGTCGCCTGGAGGAGCGCACCCGCGCCCTGCAGGAAAGCGAGCAGCGCTTCAAGCAACTGGTTGACGTTGCCCAGGAGGGCATCTGGGTGGCAGATGACCGAGGCGTGATCACTTACGTCAACCAGCGTCTGGCCGAGCTGCTGGGTTACGCCAACGGCAACCTGCTGGGACGGCCGGTCTACGACTTCATCGAGACCGACTCGCGCTCCGGAGCCCAGCGGACGTTGACCGGCAGGGCGTTACGCCCGGGGCAGAGCCGTGACTTGCGATTCCGGCGGCGGGACGGCACCAAACTCTGGGGCCTGGTCTCGGCTAGTCCCATCCTCGGAAAAGATGGGGTGCTGGTAGGTACCGTGGGCATGGTTACGGATATTACCGAGCGCAAACGGACGGAGGAGCAGCTCCGCCGCTCTGCGGACCGGCTCACCATGTTGCATGATGTGGATCAGGCCATTCTGTCGGCCCAATCGCCATCAGAGATCGGCCGGGCGGCGATGGGACGCATACGGCGCCTGATGCCGTGCCAGCATTGCACCGTGGTCCTCTTCGATTTCGATGGCGGAAAAGCCGAGCTGATTGCGGGATACTCCGCCGGAACTCAAATCAGCCCCACGACATTCCCGTTGGCTGAAGTCTCGGCGGCTGAGGTGTTGCAGCAGGGCTCGGTCCGCTACATCGAGGATTTGAGCCGGATCGAGGATCCCCCGCCGCTCATGCGTCAGCTCATGGACGTGGGGCTCCGGTCGTTTCTATCGGCTCCGCTCATCGTGGAGAACGAAGTCATCGGTGAGATCAATCTCGCTTCGTCCACCCCCGCCGCATTCGAACCTGAGCATCGTGAGATAGCGCTGGAGATGGCAACTCCGCTGGCCATCGCTATCCAGCACGGGCGTTTGCGACAGGAGTTGGCTCGCCAGACAGGCGACCTGGAGCGGAAACTGGGCGAACGGAACGCCGCACTTCGTGCAGCCACAGCCGAACTGGAGACTCTGCTCTATTCGGTAAGCCACGACCTCCGGGCACCGCTCAGACATCTGATCGGATACTCACGGATGTTGCTGGATGACCACGGCAGAGAGCTCGAGCCCGGCGCCCTGCACTACGCCGAACGTATTCACGAGGCTGCCGACCAGATGGCCACCCTGATCGACGACGTGGTCGGGCTCTCGCGCATCGGCCGTCAGGATCTCCTGCGCCGGCGGGTTGAGCTCACGACGCTGGTCGAAGACGTTGTGGATCAACTCAAGACGACGACTGATAATCGTATCATCGAGTGGCAAGTTGACGAGCTTCCCACCGTGGAGTGCGATCCGGCTCTCACCAGGCTCGCGATCACTCACCTGCTCAACAATGCGGTCAAATTCACCCGTACCCGTGAACCGGCCAGGATTCGCGTTGGCCCGTTGGAATCCGATGGACAGCTGGGACTTTGTGTCGAGGACAATGGCGTGGGCTTCAGGATGGCCTACGCCGGCAAGTTGTTCGGGATGTTTCAGCGTTTACACCGGCCCGACGAGTTCGAGGGCAACGGGGCCGGCCTGGCTATAGTCCAGCGGGTTGCCCACAAGCACGGAGGACGAGTCTGGGCGGAGTCGGAGCCGGATAGCGGGGCGACGTTTTATCTGACTCTGGACAGTCAGCAGGGCAGCGGGGCTGCGGAGCCTGCCCCGGGCAAGCGAGCGAGGGGGCAACGGGACAGCGAAGGAACGGATCAACATGGCGGCGGGGATGGTGCGAGGCCAGAGTGACATCCCGACCGAGGCCCGATCTGTCCCGCCACTCCGCTGCCCCCTCGCCCGATTGCCCGGGGCAGGCTCCGCCGTCTCCGGCCGACATCCTCCTGGTCGAGGATAGTCTGCTGGAGATCGAGCTCATGCTGCGGCCGCTCCAGGAGCTCGGCCCGGGGAACCAGATCGCGATCGCTCGAGATGGCGAGGAGGCGCTGGATTTTCTCCTCGGACGAGGTGGATTTCGGAACCGGCTCGGGGCCCCTCTACCTCGGCTGGTTCTGCTCGACTTCAAGCTGCCCCGGCTGGACGGCGTGGACGTTCTCCGGGGATTACGCTCGAATTCGCGCACTGCCCTCATACCCATCGTAGTGCTGACCTCCTCTACGGATCAGCGCCAGCTGACCCAGTGTTACCAACTGGGCGCGAACAGCTGTGTGCAGAAACCGGTCAAGTACGAAGAGTTCAGGACCGTTATCCAAGCCGTCGCACGGTACTGGCTCGGTTACAACCAGGCGCCTCCGCCGGCAGCTCTGCCGGTCAGTTAGCGACGCATTCAGCTGCAACTTTTCATCATCATCGAGCGTCCTGACTGCGGCAAGCGCTCTGTTTCTCCGACAGACTCCTTTTCATTTTAGAGGTTGGCGTGCCCTCAAGAATCGTTCTCTCCCTCGCCCTCTCTGCGGCAGCCGGCTTCCCCTCTCTGCTTCATTCCCAGGCTGCAGCGCCGGGCGACCTGTCGCGAGTCGAGATACCCTATCAGCGCTTCGTGCTCCCCAACGGTCTGACACTCATCGTGCACGAGGACCGCAAGGCGCCGATCGTGGCAGTGAACGTCTGGTACCACGTCGGATCCAAGAACGAAAAGCCCGGGCGGACAGGATTCGCCCATCTGTTCGAGCACTTGATGTACAACGGGAGTGAGAACTACGACAAGGATTTCTTTGGGCCGATGGAGCAGTCTGGCGCCACCGACATGAATGGCACGACAAACGAAGACCGAACCAACTATTTCCAGAACGTTCCGACCAACGCGGTGGATCTCGCCCTTTGGATGGAGTCCGACCGGATGGGGCATCTCACCGGCGCCATCAGCCAGCCGAAACTCGACGAGCAACGGGGAGTGGTCCAGAACGAGAAGCGGCAAGGAGAAAACGAACCCTACGGGAAGGTATGGGACTTTCTCACGCCGAAACTCTATCCCGTGAACCACCCGTACTCCTGGACCGTCATTGGCTCCATGGAGGATCTCAGCGCCGCCAAGCTCGACGATGTGAAGGAGTGGTTTCAGAACTACTACGGTGCGGCGAACGCGGTCGTCGTGGTTGCCGGCGACATCGATGCCCAGACCGCAAAGCAGAAAGTCGAACACTACTTCGGGGACATCCCCGCAGGGCCTCCGGTAGCACGGCAGGAGGCCTGGGTGGCCAAACGGACCGGCAGCCAACGGGGGATGATGCAGGACCGTGTTCCCCAGGCCCGGATCTACAAGGTCTGGAACATACCGGCATGGGGCACCGCGGACGCAGATTACCTCAACCTGGTGAGCGATGTTCTGAGCAGAGGCAAGACTTCGAGGCTCTACAAGCGGCTGGTTTATGACGAACAGATCGCCACGGACGTCTCGGCTTCGCTCGACCTCCGGGAAATCGGCAGCCTCTTCGTGATCCAGGCCAGCGCGCGCCCCGGGACGGAGGTCAGCCAGGTCGAGAAGGCCATCGATCAGGAGTTGACTCGCTTCCTTGCGGCAGGTCCAACGGCGGCAGAGATGCGCCGGGTCAAGACCGAGTACCGGGCCGGCTTCATCCGCGGCGTGGAGCGGATCGGCGGCTTCGGCGGGAAATCAGACGTGCTCGCTCAAGGCGAGGTTTTTGCCGGACGTCCCGACTTCTATAAGGTTCAGCTCGACCGGGTCCAGCGCGCCACTGCCGCCCAGCTGCTTGCCGCCGCCAAACGCTGGCTGACCGACGGCGTCTACACTCTCGAGGTCCATCCGTACCCGGAGCACCAGACCGCCAAGGCCGGGGCTGATCGTTCCCGACTGCCGGAGCTTGGCACCCCTCCCGATACCAGATTTCCTGATCTCGAACGAGCGACACTTTCAAACGGGCTAAAGGTGGTTCTGGCGGCACGCGACGCCATTCCGCAGGTGCGTTTCGACCTGCTTCTGGACGCGGGATTCGCGGCCGACGAATCCGGCATACCTGGCACTTCCAGCCTGGCAATGGCCATGTTGGACGAAGGCACTACCCGGCGTACGTCACTGCAGATCAGCGATGAGCTGGCCCAGCTCGGCGCGAACCTCGGAACCGGCTCCAAGCTCGACGTGTCCAGCGTGTCACTGGAAGCATTGAAGGCGAATCTCGATGCATCACTGGGAATCTTCGCGGATGTGATTCTCAACCCGACCTTCCCGCGGCGTGACTTCGAGCGACTCAAGAAGCAGCGGCTGGCTCAGATCCAGCAGGAGAAAGCTGAGCCGATTGGACTCGCCCTGAGAATTTTTCCCCGGCTCGTGTACGGTCCCTCACACGCGTATTCCAACCCGTGGACTGGTTCGGGGACCGAGGAGTCGACCGCGAGGATTCAACGGGAAGACCTCGTCCGGTTCCATCGGGCCTGGTTCAAGCCCAATCACGCCACGCTCGTGGTGGTGGGTGCCACCTCGATGGGCGAGATCAAGCCGAAGCTGGAGCGACTTTTCGCCAGTTGGCAGCCCGGCGATGTCCCGACGAAGAACATCGCGACGGTCAGTCGTCAGCAGCGTCCGACGGTGTACATGATCGATCGGCCCGGATCACTACAGTCTCTCATCATCGCCGGTCACATTGCACCCCCGAAGGCCAACCCTCAGGAGGTCACGATCGAGACGATGAACGCGGTGCTCGGCGGCGATTTCAGCTCCCGGGTCAACATGAATCTGAGGGAGGACAAACATTGGAGCTATGGCGCGGGTACGTTCTTCCGTGATGCCCGGGGACAGCGGCCTTTCCTGGCTTACGCCCCGGTACAGACCGACAAGACCAAGGAAGCAGTCATGGAGCTGGACAAGGAGCTCCGGGGCATCGTGAAGGGTCGCCCAGTCGAGCCGGCGGAGCTGTCGCGAGCCAAAGCCTCTCTCACTCTCACGCTCCCGGGATCCTGGGAAACCATGTCAGCGCTTGCCGGCTCCATCGCGAATATCGTGACCTACGGACTGGATGATCGGTACTACGACACGTTCGCCGACAAGGTTCGGGCGCAGACCGTCCAAAGCGTTACTGAGGTGGCAAGTGAGGTGTTGCATCCTGATCAACTGATCTGGGTCGTCGTGGGAGACCGCTCCAAGATCGAGCCGGGACTGCGCGAGCTGAAGCTGGGGGAGATAAAGCTCATCGATACCGAGGGGAAACCGATCAGTTGATTGGACAGCGTGAACGGTGAAGCGTGAACTGGTGCTTCTGACCACAAGCCCGTTCACCGGTTACCGTATACCGTTTACTTCTTCGGGAGATATGGGCATGCCGACCACCGGTACCAGCGCAGCGTGGAAGCGAGGCCTGAGGGGCATGGACGCGAGGCTCGTATAGACCCGGTCTGCCACACGCTGGTCGGCGCCGCGCTGGCGCGGAGCGGACTGGGCCAACGCACCGCACTCGGCGCTACCGCGCTCGTAGTTGCGGCCAATTTCCCGGATGTGGATGCCCTGGCGTATTTCGGCGGGCCGGCGGCCGACCTGCAGTGGCGCCGGGGCTGGAGTCACGGCATCCTCGCACTCGCCATTCTGCCGCTCCTGCTTACTGGGGGCCTGCTGCTTTTCCATCGCATCAGCAGAGGACGGCGGCGGTGGGGTGCTTCCACAGCAGTCGTCCCACGACAACTGCTTCTCCTCTCTTTT
>DATFFX010000463.1:0-16641 GCA_035249825.1 Gemmatimonadales bacterium
ATGCGTGGTGTTGTGCTGCAACAACTTAGTCCACCTTAGCCGCTTGGCACTGAGCTTGCTTTATACAGCGGCAGAGGAAGTCCTGTGGACTTCACACGAAAAGTGGTAGGTCGAAGAAGGGTGGAGCGGGCACTTCGGTCCGTCTCCGTAAACTCAGGGGGCGATCTACCACCTCTCATGCAAACGGTCCGTCATTGACGGACCGTTTGTTTTGCGAGCGGCGTCAGTCAATTAGACGTCGGTCGGCCAGCACAATTCCGTCCTCGTCAACATAGAGGTACTGCCCAGGAGAGAACGTCAATCCGGCAAAGCTGACCTGTACGCCTTGCTCGCCACCGGAGCCCTTGGCACTCCGCATTGGCGAGGTGGCGAGTGCCCGTACTCCCACCGGAATCTCGCGGATCTCGATCGAGTCCCGCACGCAGCCGTTCACCAGGAGGCCAGCCCAGCCATTAGTGGACGCCAGCCTCGCGAGCCGCCCCCCCACCAGAGCAGTACGAAGCGAGCCGCCGCCGTCGAGCACCAACACTCGGCCCCGTCCCGAAGTCTCGAAGACTTTCGCGACGAGAGCATTGTCTTCATAAACGCGCAGCGTCTCAATAGGTCCCGCGAATCGGCTGACACCACCGTAGTTATTGAAGACCGGTTGAGCGATCCGGACCAGTCCGGGAAACTCATCGCACAAGTCAGCAGTCGTGAACGTCACGTCTTCAGAGCTCGCGCTGGATTCACCGGGCGCTGCTGTGGCTCGATAATGAAAGTCCAGGCGACGGCAGCCAGGAGCAGCATGAGCAGAACTGCCTGGGCCAACAGTGTTTCGACTGTCGGGTAAATGCCGAGCGCGGGCCAACGTGGTGCCCAGGATACCGGTGTCGCAGTAATGACCCCTCCCGCCTGCAGTTCAGCCAGTCCCTTCCCGGCGAAAACGAAGGCCATGTAATACAAGAATGCGCTGGTGAAACCGAAAAATGGCTTGAGCGGAAGCCGGACGCCAAACCTGCTGATCGCGATGTACACCCCCGCCAGAATGATCGTCCCCACCACGATTCCAGCCAGAATCGGCATGCTGCTGTTCTCTCCTCCGGTGAGGAAGAGCGCCTTGTAAAAGAGCACCGTCTCGAACCCCTCCCGGTAGACGGCCAGAAATGCCGCTGAGGCGAGCGCCAGCGAAGAGCCACTGGAGAGAGCGTCATTCACCTTGCTCTTTACGAAATGATTCCACTTGACCACTTCCATCTTGGAGAGCAGCCAGTAACTCACATAGAAGAGCACTACGGTGGCCACCAGCATGGTTACTCCCTCGAGCAGCTCCTGCTTGGCCGGCGTGAGATGGAATACCGTCTCTATCGCGAACGCTGTCAGCAGACTGGCCCCGAGAGCCGCTCCGACTCCAAGATTGATTTCGCGCTTGCGGTGGGAGGCTCCCATTTTTACCAGGAAGGTCATCAGAGCGCCGACGATGAGGATCGCCTCGACACCCTCGCGAAGCATGATCACGAACGACTGGAAGAACAGATTCGCAGGTGACAGCTTGTCGGTTAGCGCGCGCTCAGCCTCATCCAACCCGGTGGTCAGCCGCTCACGTATGGCGTCGAGACCCGCCGGCGGGGCATCTCCAGAGATCTGAGCACGCAGCGCGGCGAAGTTTCCCTCCAACTCCGTAGCGAGCGCCGGATCTTTCGCCCGTATGCCTCGCTCTACCTGCTCGAAGGTCATGTACGCGTCGAACGCGCTGGTATTTGCCGCTGAGTCGCCCCGGCGCGCCAGAGCGTAGGTGGACTCGAGCCGCGCGCGCACCTGGTCGAAGACGGCGGCGGCGGTTGCCGTTGCATCCGGCTGAGCACTGCGTATGGCGGCCACCCGGGCCGGAGTGGAGGACGAGCCGTCGTCTTCCTGGAGACGGGCAAGCAGATCCGTGTCGGATAACCTGCCGGTGGTGCCGAACGAGCGAAGCGAAGCCGGTACATCACCCTGCGGTTCTGGCAGGCGCAGCAGCGTCGCGTAGAGGGCTGCAGCCCAGCGGTCTTCCGCAGGCAGCCGCTGCTCAAACCCGGGCATCGCAGTCCCCACGACCCCTATTGTGATCCTGCGGTAGTAATCGAGTGGTGATTGATCCTTCAACGCATTCCAGTCCGCCAGATTGGTGGGCTTGGGTTCCAGGCCCACGGCCGCCGGGCCATCACCATCACCAGATGTGCCGTGGCAGGCCGCGCAGTTAGCCTGGTAGACCTCGGCTCCGCGAGCAATCGAAGGTGGTTGGCTGGGGATCTCATCCAGGACTATGCCCAGGTCGGCGGCAATGGTGCTCGTGAGCTCGCGAACGTGGGAGTCCACCGAATCCGGAGCAGCTGTCCGCTCGATCATCGCGAGGAGCGAATCGACCCTGGCAACAGTCCCAGCGGCGAGCTTCGCCGGCAGTGCTGCTGCCGAACGGCGGGACTCCTGCAGGAAGAGCCTTGCTTCATCTATCTCTGCTGGGGAGACAATCCGCCCGTCAACGATGCCGACCCTGTATTCCTGTGCCGCGAGTTGCGCTGTGGCGGCCAGCCGGCGAGCCAGGGGCACTGGGTTCGTGGGATCCGTTGTTTGCTGAGGAGTGAGCAGGATAGCCCAGAGAAGTAAACCCGCGGCGCCGCTGAGAACCATTTTCATCCAGTTTGAGGATTGCTCCGGTCAAACTAGAGTGTTCCAATCGCAATTGAAAGTGTTACGGAGCTTCAACGACCGCGATGGCGCCGGCCGAAGTCGCTGAGTGGGTGAGAGATATCTGAATCCGCAGCCCTCCGTGTTTGTCCGAGAGCCGCGCTGCCATCCCATGGAGTAGAATGGCTGGCTTTCCATCGGAGTCTCGCGAAACCTCTATCTCACGCCAGCCAATGCCCCTGGCACCGGCCAGCGCCTGCATTGCTTTGTACACTGCCTCCTTGGCCGCAATTCTCGCCGCCGCATGTCCGGTTGCATCGGGACGGGTGGCCAGGTACTCGCGCTCGGTAGCCGAGAAGAACCGCGACATGGCCTGCTCGCCTTTATTGGCGAGCAGCGTCCTTACCCGGTCGAGATCGACCAGGTCTATCCCTACCCCGATCACCGTCACAGATGGGCCCACCAGAACTCTGCAAACGAGCTCAGCGGCGCGGGAACCGTGATGTATCCGCCCAGGATGAGGCCGAGATACGTGGCCACCACGAACAGGGCAGCGCTCAGTAGCCATAAGACAGTTGTAGGCCGGCGCCACGCTCTGGCTTTTTCGATCTCCACCTTCCAGTGATCCTGCTCCAGCCGCGCGCCCGCCACGAGAGCCAGCCATCCCGCTTCCAGGCGCCGGGCCGCGGCCGCCAGGGCGCGCTCCCAATCCTCCTGGCCCGCCCGGCCCCGGTCTCCCGGGGCTGCAGCCCCAGGAACAGTCTGTTCCAGCGCATCCAGAGCGCCGACGAAACTCGCGCCGCCGCTCCCGAGACGCGCCGCGATTGCACGCACATCTTCGGTCTTGAGCAGGAACGTCTCGAGCTGCTTTGCGGGAAGGCGGGCCTCAGCGGCCGCCTCGGTCAGTCTGGCGTTGACCACCTGCGCGAGACGCTCAGCCGAAGCAGCGACCGCGCGCTCCCAGAGTCCGAGCCAGGCCACTCGAGAAAAGGACGAGATAGCGCCTTGTCTGTCGCCCGACGCTGCGAATGAGCGCGCCGCGCCGGCAAGCTCGAAAATGCCCGTTACCAGCTCGAGACGGATGTCATCCAGAACGAGGTCGAGGGCACCGCGGTCACCATGCGTCAGCGGCGGATCTACCAGCCGGCCCAGTGACGGGCCAAGCTCGGGGATCCGCCAGGAATCAGCTGAGGTGGGAGGCAAAGATTGCCTCGACGACGCGGTCGGTCTCGCTGAGCGTCTCGAAGGCAGCGTAAGGAGAACACGACATCAGATCGGCCAAGGAGTACGCACCTGTAGCCACGCCGATTGCACGGGCGTTGATGCAGGCCCCGCATGCGATATCTGCCGGGGTATCTCCGATAATGATCACGTCAGCACCAGTCGGAACCCTGCCGAAGTAGGGTTCTGCCCGGCGGGCGGCAATGGGCGGTAGCTCTGCGCGATGCGCGGAATCCGACCCATACGCACCCACCCGGAACCGGTTGGGATCGAGTCCTGCGGCTCTCAACTTCAGCGCGGCCCCTTGAGCCATATTGCCCGTCAGCAGGCCCAAAATAACGCCGTCCTGCCTCTCCAGCCGGTCGAGCAGGGCGACTACACCCGGCATCACAGTGGTTTTGCTGGTCGGCTGGTCGAGCTCATGCTGGAGCAGGTCCACGTACCGCGAGCAAAGCCGTTCAACTCGATGGGGCTGGTGAGGTCCGGCGTAACCGGCGGCATCGAGCAGCTCGATGATGATCTGGGGGTCGGTTTTCCCGTCGAACCGTACCTGATGCAGGGCTGCACTGGAGCCAACCTGTTCGCTGATTGCCCCGACGATGGCCCGGCGACCGGCTCCACTCGTCAGCAAAATGGTTCCATCTATGTCGAAGAGGATGAGCGTTGACGCTCGACCCGTGGGTGGCGTCACCTCTCCTCCAATCTTCGTACCGCTACCAGTCGCTGGCGGAGCGCGCCGGCTCTAGTGCCGGGCAGCCATGGCTCGACCAGCATACCTCCGCAGGCCAGTGTGGAATGCACCAGGGTGTCGGCCTCACCAACAAATGCCACATGTGTAATGCCGCTGCTCGATTCACCGGAAAAGAAGAGGAGATCGCCCGGTTTCATAGCCTCGATGGAGATACCGGCTCCATGAAACACCTGCTGCGCTGAATCTCTCGGGAGGGCCACTCCGCGAGCCGCGAACGTCGTTTGCACCAGCCCCGAGCAATCTACGCCCCACGGGGTCACACCACCCCACTGGTAAGGGCTTCCCTCGAACTGCTCCAACGCCCAACGCTCGGGCGCCTTGCCTCGCGCCGCAGCCCTGACCTCACTCATGGTACGAACACTTCCCGTAGTGACCCGGCCGCGGCGGCCGTCCGGGAGTGATACGGCAACGCCGTCAAAGGCAACCCGGGCACGCAGCGGGAGCCGCTGCTGCGCGACGCCAATGCGAATGGTGGCCCCCTCGCTCCATCCCGACGCTCGGGAACGCCACTCGTCCGCCAGGGCATCATCGACTTCACAGAGATAGCCCGAGTTGATCCAGCCATCGTAGTCGTCGGCATGGGTGCAAACCCGGCGCCACTCCCCGCTGCGATCAGTAATGGCGGCTGTCTCCCCCAGCACCAGCTGAGACACCTGTTCCGACCGAACCTTCGGCTCGGCCAGTAGCGGCGCGATCGCCGCGCGGGCTATGGCTGCTGGCATGGTGAGGTCCGGATCAGCCGTTCTTCTCTGGAGTGGAACGGGCGGCGCAATCGCGACAGAGAGTTACTCCCCTGAAGGTGCAGATCAGGCATATGAACGTACCGCAGCCGGCACAGGGATAACCTTCGGATGCCCGCTCTTCCTGGCCGCAGGCGCGGCATCCCATGCCATCATGCTCTTGAGTCTTGGTCATGCGGCACTCAACCGAGAATGTTGTACCGTTTGATCTTGTTGATCAGGGTAGCTCGTGAGATGCCGAGCTCGATGGCGGCCCTGGTCCGGTTACCGGTGTGGTGCTTCAACGTCCGCTCGATGTGCTGGCGTTCCAGGTCCTCCAGGCTCAGCGGGGTGTGACGGCGGTCTCCGATTCCCGCACGGGCCCGGAACTCACCCGGCAGATGTTCGACACTGATCGCCGGTTGCCCCCGTCCCAGTATCAATGCCCGCTCTAGCACGTTTCGCATTTCCCGTACATTGCCGGGCCAGGGATATGAAATGAGCCGCTCGAGCACCTCACTGGAGAGTGCCGGAGGCCCATCCGGAAGCTCGGCCCGTAGATCGCCCATGAGCCTCGTAATCAGCGCCAGCCGGTCTTCCCGGGAGCGGTCGCGCAGCGCCGGCATCATGAGTGGCATGACACTCAGCCGATAGTATAGATCTTCCCGAAAATGCCCGGCCTCTACCTCGGCTTGCAGGTTCTTGTTGGTAGCGGCGACAAGACGAACATCGACCGTTATCTCGCGAGTGCCACCCAGGCGGCGGAAAGTCTTTGTCTCGAGCACCTTCAGGAGCTTGGGCTGGAGCTCGGGCGCCAGGTCGCCTATCTCGTCGAGAAAGATCGTACCATGATCCGCGATCTCGAACAGCCCCTGCTTTCGGTCCTTCGCGTCGGTGAAGGCCCCCTTCTCGTGTCCGAACAGTTCGGAATCCAGAAACGTGGCGTTCAGGCCCCCGCAGTTCACCTCGACAAAAGGCGCTTTGGCTCGCGGACTCAGATCGTGGATCATGCGGGCGACCCACCCCTTGCCCGTGCCACTCTCGCCGGTCAGCAGCACCGTGGTGCGCTCGCTCTGTGCCAGCAGCCCCACCTGGTGGGCGAAATCCTGCATCCCGGAGGAGGTGCCCAGAGAATCCAGGCCGTGGCCGGGCGCGCTCTGGACCAGAAGTGCCTCGTTGATCCGGCGCAGCCTGGCCTTATCCGCAACTCGGGCTGTCGCGGCGGCGAGGTGCTCCATATCCACCGGTTTGGTCAGGAAATTTTCAGCGCCGAGCTGCATGGCGCGTACCGCGGTGGGCACGTCCGCTTGACCGGTGAGAAGAACGACAGAGGCGTCGCGTTTGCGCAGATGTTCCAGGACTTCCATCCCATCCATTCCCGGCAATCCGAGGTCCAGGATAACGACTTCCGGCCGGAGCCGGTCGAACGTGGCCAGGCCTGCCTCACCGCTCAGCTCCCGGGTAACCTCGTAGCCAAACCGTTCGAAGTAGTTTCCAATGCTGCGCAAAACATCGACATCGTCATCAATGAGCAGAACGGAGCCGGCCATGGAGATACCCGGTTCGGGGTAGCGGTGTACCCCAGAAATTAGTCACTCATCCCGATTGCACCATGCCTACCTGCCACCCGGCACCATGACCTGAATGGCACCCGGTATGACGCTGGCTGTAAACGGGGTTTCCCCTCCTGGCTCGCCATCGAGCTGGACCGGCTGAACCGGATCGCTCTCCACCTGCACCTCCCGTCCGCGGGCATAACCCACATAGGCCCCCTCGCCCGACGCTCCCGGGGCAATACGCAGCAAATCCCAGACGGCGCGAACGCTTTGGGAGAAGTTATTGGCTCGCATGACGACCACGTCCAGCAGGCCATCATCGGGCGTGATCCCAGGGCCCAGTCTCACGAATGGGGGGATGACCTCGCCGCAATTCGCGACCAGTACCATGGCGGCATTGGCCTCATACTCGACCCCATCGATCGTAATGGCGTGCAGTGTGCTTCTGATATCGGGGATCAACCGAAGTGTCGTCGCAACGTATGCGGCCATACCCCAACGGCGCTTATGCTCGGAGAGGGTACCGGCCATCACCCGGGCATCGTACCCTGCGCCGCAGGCTACGGCGAAGTATTGCGCTCCACCGGGCCGTTCCATACGACCGAGATCGAACGGCTTGGGGCGGGCGCGTACCAAGGCCCTCGCGGCTCGGGCCGGTGAAGCCGGTATCCGCAGATTTCCGGCGAGCAGATTTCCCGTTCCGCCTGGAATCACCCCCAACGCGACGTCCGTGCCCACCAGTCCCGCCGCAGCCTGCATGGTGGTCCCGTCTCCGCCGAACACCGCAACGACGTCGACCCCCTCGGCCACGCCATACTCAGCGAGGGTACGTGCGTCGCCAGGCCCGCCGGTGGCCAGTACCTCGGCTTCCCACCCCGCTGCGCGAAGGGTGTTCATGACGGCGTTGACGGCGAGGTGGGCAGTCCTGGCTGCGGCCGGGTTGGTGATGACCAGAGCCCGCGTCACGGCTTTAGAACTCCCGTTCCCAGCGGATATCGGCGCCGATCTGATACGGATTGGTGGTCGTTATGCCGAGATCCTGATGGCAGGACTGGAGGCTGGGCTCAACACTCGTCTGGAGCCGCCATTCTCTGCTGAATCTGAACTCGAGGCTCGCGCCGAGGTTGCTATAACTGAACTGCCCGAGGTTTTCGGGACAGAACCCGGCATCGAAGCGCAGAAACGTCTTGCTTCCAAGCTGCCATCCGGCCGCAAGCTGGGTCAAAGTGCTGCCACTGCCGCGCGACACACCCGGGCGAATTTCAACCAGATCGAGTGGAATTCCGATGTCCTGAATCAAGGCCCGCTCGAGTTCACTGGAGAAGTAGGACAATCCGGTCTCCAGTGCATTGCCGAACCCCAGCCGGGCGGCTTCGTTGGCGGGATACCCCGTGACCAGATACGACACGAGGTCAGTTTCGGAGATTGGAGGGTTGAACGTGCTCTCGAGCCGTACTTTTGGCGCGTATAGCGTCCCGGTAATTACCGCGACAACCGGCAGCTCCTCCCCCCGAACAGCCCGCACCACATGGCTCGCTCGAATGTCGAGTGCCGCGTTCAGATCACCGAAATAGCGGACCGTTCCCCGCTCGACGGTAAAGTCCCGGGTGACCGGACCGATCTTGAGTGTGTAGTTCCCCCGTACGGCCTCGAGGGTGCCGGAGGGCGTATAGGCTTGCCGGGTCTTGCTGAGCTGTACCTGGCCGGTGAGCTGAATGTTGGCCTCGGCTGACCGGAGCCACACGTCGGTGCCCATCTCCACGCCCAGGTTGGTGATGGTCAGCGAGTCGAGAAAACGATTCTGGAACTTGCCGCCGAGATCTTCTCTCCTGAGGAGAGTGGTGTCCACCAGATCGGCAATCGTAGGATCCTCGAGGTCGATGATACGCTTGCTGACCAGGTCGGCGAAGTACAGCACGCCGCTGTTGGCGGTGAGGTTTCCGCTCAGGGTGGACTGGAAAAAGGGGCCCCGCAGCCGGAGATCGCCGGTCGCGTTCAGGGTAAGGAAAGTCCTGGCGTCTATGGCAGCAAAGTCATCGGCCCGGAAAGAGAGGTTGAGCACGGGCCGGGCCAGGTCCTCGAGCCGAACGGAGCCGGCGACACCCAGCGTACCTCCACCGCTGGCCAGAGCGACGTCGTCCAGCACCAGCGAGTCTCCCTGGAACGTGGCGCGGCCACGCACCCCATACCGGAGGCCGAGCCCGGGAACGGTCATGGCGCCGTCCCTGACCTCTACCGCACCTGTCAGTCGCGGCGCCTCCCAGGTACCGCTGACATTCACATTGGTAGACAGAACCCCTCTGACCTGCCTCACACCCGGGGTCACCGCCTCGAGGATAGCCAGATCGACGCTGTCGCCTCGAGCATGCACCGACAACGGACCGTCCACCTGGCGCTGCTCGACACCGCGCAGTGCCAGGTCGAGTGGGAGCGTAGCGCCAACATCCAGGACGTTTTCCCCGGTTCGCCACAGGAGGAGGTCAGTCTCGAGCCGGCGGTCGGCGTAGTCCACCACGCCTTGAAGGAACGGCGCCTGAAAATCTCCGAACTTTCCTCCCTCGAGCGTGGCCGTACCCCGAAGCGTCGGCATTTCGGCCGTCCCCCCGATCCGCGCATCCAGGCCCAGCCGCCCTCCAACCCCCAGCGTATCGCGCTGAAGCAGACTATACGCGTCATGGAGATCGAAGCCGAGCACGCGGACCAGCAGCGAGCCGGCAGACGATCCCGGCACTCGGCCGGCCACCTGTATGAGGCCCCATCCATCTACCGCCCTGATGGTGAGGGGACTGACATTCGGGGCTGAGTCGCTCAGGGTCACGGCAAACGATTCGTCCAGACGATAGCGGTGAGCCGGGAGTGCGATGCTCATGCTGTCGAACATTGCGACCTGAGTTTCGCCGCGTCGCCACCAGCGGCCGGCCGCATCGGTACGGATATCGGATCCAATACCCGTTCCTGCGGTCCACTCCAGCGAGTCGGCCCACCCCCTCGCCTGAGCGCCCAGCCGCTGGAAAATCCAGTTTCGCATGGCGACCGTGTCCGAGCCCACTGAGGCAGTGAGTTGCGGACGGGTGCCACCGATCCAGCTGAACGCCCCTGTGACTCGGGGAGACCGGATGTCCTGCCACTCGAGATTCTCGACCCGAAGGTCGCCCGCAGCCTCGAGCGTGTCGAGGCTCCCGGACAGCTGCACCGTGGCTTGCGCGGTTCCGCCGAGGGGACGGCTGTCGGGACCCAGGTCGCGAGTTTGTCCGGTGGACGCCAGCAGAAGTGAATCGAAGGCGATGAGGCTGTCTGCTGCCATTGCAAACGTCATCCTGCCGGTGTGCAGGCCGCCCCATCCCAGGGTTCCGGACCCACCCACTCTGGCACCCTTCCAGACGGCATAGGCTGTGTCCAGGCGAATCAGGCTGTCATGGGAGCCGGCAACGGCGAACACGCTGTCGAGCGTCAGCTCTCTGATCCTGCTCCTCGAGAGCGCCAGCTCGATCTCGCCTTCAGGCGCTTTCACGGAATCGGTCGTGCCGGTGACCAGAACCTCGCCTTCGAGACTGGTGGATAGATCCCGGCCCGTCAGCGCCCCCAGGTTCAAGCGGGAGAAGCGCAGCAGCAGATCTTCGGCGCCCCATCGCGGTGGCCGGAGAGTGGCGAACCCATGAGCCTCCAGGGAGCCGATCTCCCCCGTCAATGTTGCATCCACGGCAAGCCGCTCGAGGGTGCCGCGGCTCTGAAATGGGCCTCGCAGCTCGCCCCGGGCCTCGAGCGATGGGAACGCGCCCCGAATCCCGTCGAACGAGAGTGGATCGAGTACAACGTCAGTATTGAGGCCCAGGGCTTCGCCCCGAGTGTCCAGGTGTACCGTCCCCTCGAGTTGACTCGGTGGACGATCCATGTCCTGGTGCTGCGCAGTGCCGTTGAAGCGGATGTTCCGCAGAGGGCCATCGAGCGTCCCTACTGCGGTGAGGCGGCCCTCGAGGATGACCGCGGGAGCAATCCGCCGTACCGTCCGGAGATCGATGTCCGATTGCCGTACCCCGAATTCCGTGAAGGTCAGTCCGCTGTCGCGGGACGCACCCACTCCGCCGTTACCGGCGATGGTGCTGAGTGGACGCCCGGGCACAGCGGCATCCCGGAACGCCCACTCGATGTCCACATCGAGCGCGTTGAGAAATCCGGAACCGGCCAGCTTCCCGGTCACGGTTCCATAAAACGGCAGCGTATCCAGATATGGCCGCACCGCATCCAGGTCGAGATCCGCCATTCTCAGGTTCATGTCGCGCACGCCGAGCCCGCGGCGGCGATCAGTGATCGTAACCAACTCGCCGTCCACCCGGCCGAGCGCACCGGCGAGGTGCAGGTCGCGAATGTCGTACGCGGTGCGAACCCCGGTCTCCGAACGCGCGGTCAGGACGCCTTGTCCTCTCATGGACGGAAAATGGGGAGACACCCAGCGGAGATCCTCGAGGTTCACTCTGGGCGCGATCACCTGGAAATCGAAGAGGATGGTGTCCCGAGGCCAGGTCACTGCCCCGCCTCCCGAGAAGCGCGTGTCGGGCAACGCTCCCCGGGAGAGGCTGAACACCGCGCTGTCCCCCCTGATCCGCACCCGGCCCACCGCATCGCGCAGGGTCACGCCGGGATCATTGACCCTGGTGGCCAGCGAGTCGAGATCGATCGTGAACGGCTGCCGATCGGGTGTGGCAATGCGGAGCCGAGACACCCGGGTGGCGAGGTCGGCCAGAACGATCACCCGCCGCAGCCCCTCGTGACTCTCCTCGATGATTCGGCCCGGCTTGTTTCGTTCCGCCAGGAGGGCCGAATCCACACTGCTCTCGGTGCGCGCCGTCTTCGGCGGGTTCCACGGCAATGCAATCCGGAGCCTGCCTTCGGTCATCCTGACGTTGTAGAACTCGACCAGAGGTGATTTGCCGCCCTTGGAGCCTTTTCCGATTCCCAGCACCTCTTCGTAATTCATCCGGCCGTTCCGGTGCTTGATCAGCTGTATCGTCGGGCGCTCGAGCTGCATGGCGCTCAGCACGACCTGGCCCGCGATGAGATTCGGGAGCCGGTAGGACACGCGTACGCGCGGAAGGTCCAGCAGCAGCTCGCCGCTCGTGTCACGCACCACCAGATCTTCCAGGGTGAGATCGTACAGAAACGAGCCCGATATCGCGCCGACTCTTACCTGTCCCGTCACGATCCGGTCGAGGCCTCTCGAGACCGTTCGCGCCAGGAGGTCCCGGCCCGGAGGGGTCAGAGTCATCGAGGTCACCACACCGAGAATCATGGCGATGGTGCCGATCACGAACACGAACAGGAACCGCGCCAGATGCCGCCGCATCAGAACGGCTGCCCGATGGCAACGTGGATGGCGAATTTCCGGCTTCGAGGCAGGACGTAGGAGTTCTGGCCCGGCACCGGCAACAGATTACCCGACTGATCGAACTGGTACAGCGTTCCCGGCTGCAGATTGTAAGGGTTATAGGCGACATCGAGGCGGGCCGGACCGAGTGGAGTAGCCACCCGCAGACCTACGCCAGGGGTCACCCGTATGACGGCAGTGCGCTCATTGGCCCCGCGTTGCCACACTCCACCCGCGTCCACGAAGGCCGCCAAACGCACTCGGGAGCTCAACACCGGCGACGGTACCCTCAGCTCGATATTGGCCACGGCCAGGCTGTTGCCCCCTGTCGCGGCGACGCGCACCGAATCAGGGTTGAGTGCCTGGCCGTTTGCAGTAGCCGTGTCGACATGGCTCTGGGGCACGACGTACACAACCGGGCCCAGCTCGTTGCGGTCGAATCCGCGCACATCGTTGGCGCCGCCCGCGTAGAATCGCTGCTCCGGAGGTATGAACGCTCCCGTTCCAGATGCGACATCGAGCGTCGGTGAAAAGATCACTCCTCCTCGTACCCGCCAGCTCAGCACGATGTCACGTGAAAGTGGCCGATACCAGGCCATGTCGCCCGCGAGCCGGGTAAACTGCTGGAGCCTCGAGGAGCCTATGTATCTGGAGCTGTGGGTCACCTCGACCGATGCCATCGATCCCCGGGTAGGGTCGATCTGACTGTTGGTCCGGGGAAAGGTCCCCAGCGCAGTGAGGGTCGCCAGTACCCGGTTCTGTCTGAGAGGCTCGATTACATCAGCAGTGCACGCGTTGAAAAAGGAGCAGAAACTCTGGGCCGTCGCCTCGGTCCGGCCGTAGGACACGGTGTAGGTGAGCGACAGCGGATTGCGGCGCCGAGGCGTCGTGCGGGTCAGAGCCACGCTGGCGCCGGTCTCCTGCCGGAGGTACACCTTGTACTCGGAGCGGCGCTCCGTGAAGACCGAGACCGTGATGGCGTTGTTGGGCGAGAGGAAGGCCGGGCGCCGTAGGGATGCTCCCAGGTAGAAATTCGCTTTGGCGGACCCCACCGTATCATCGCGAGAGGCTCCGCAGATATTGTTCGCCAGGCCCCAATCGAGTGGTGCCCCGACACCCACCTTCGAAATACGGCTGGTGAGATCGAGAATCCGGCCGCCTCCGAGAAAGTCGCGTGAGGTCCAGCCAAGTGAGCCGCGGAAGCAATCATTGGTGGCATAACCGAGCCCACTCCGTATCCGCCGCCGCTTCCCCTCATTGACCTGCACCAGTAACGGGACGGAGTCGGCGTTGGGCTGGAACTTCGCCGAATCGATGTTCACCGAAGCGAAACGGAAGAGATCGGATTCGTAGAGGTTTCGCTGGCTCTGAAAGAGCTCCTCCAGCGAATACCGCCGACCCGGGCGGGCCACCAATAACTTGCGCACCAGAGAGGTATCGATCCGATCCGCTCCAACCACAGTGATGCCACCGATGACGGCCCGGCGTCCAGGCACCACATCCAGCACGACTGATGCTTTACGAGCCTGCGTATTCACCTCAAAGCCGGTGAAGACGGTGGCGGAAGGATATCCGTGGTCGCGCAACCGGCGCGTGAGGGTGTCCGCACTGGCCTGCATCGCGTAACGGTTGAAGGGGTCACCCTGTTGTAGCGGCAGATCCTGCAGGGCCAACTCTCGGGCGCGCGCCGTTCGTAGCGAATCCAAACCATTGATGGTGAACGAGGTCACCACGGTCGGTGCACCTTCATTGATACTGAACGTAATGTAGACGTCCTCCGGGGTCCGCTGGACGATGGTATCGATGACGGCGTCATAGTATCCGCTTCGCTTGTACAGCACCCCCAACCGTACCACGTCCCGGCGGAACTCCTGCTCATCGAACTCGCGCTTCGCGCCCAAACCCAGCCAGCGGAAGAGCCCGCTCCGGGCAAACCAGCTGGAGTTTGTGGTGGCAATAGCGCTGGCGAGCACCTCGTCAGGTATCGCCTCGTTGCCGCTGAACTCGAGCTGGCGCACAATGAGCTGGCTCTCTTGCGCCAGGAGCGGCGCAGCGGAGGCAAGGACTAGCAACAACTGGATGAAACGCAGTGGGCGGATTATCGGCCGCCTTTCCGGGAGAGACCTTCGCTGATCGCTGGACACCCCTGAAGCTGCGGCAGGCGAAGTAAAATGCGACACTCCAGGAGGAGGATCTTACGCCCACCAGGGACTGTAGGCCGATTGACGGCGTGCTGTAAGCCCGGTAGTTTGACCACCTTACAGCGCGGTGTCAACGTCAGGGAGACAAACAGGAGTCAGAGCGAACGCACTGTTGTCGTTCGCGCGCTGATCCTGGGTGAATTTTTCCTGCCACCTGTTCCCTGAGCCACAACTCCATGCACCGACTCTTCCTGGCAACGGCTCTGATCCTCTCTGCCTGCGGTGATCAGGGCAGCGATGGTACTCTCAACTACTATTTCACCTACGACCCACGCTCGCTGGATCCTGCGCTCTCGACTGATGTGCCAACCGGCGAAGTGGTCGCGCTCCTCTTCGACAATCTCACGCAATTCGACGTCGATGCTCAGCTGAAGCCCGGCCTGGCCCGGTCATGGGAGACGGATTCGGCCGGCGTGAGGTACACTTTTCACCTGCGGCAGGACGCCACCTTTCACGATGGCCGCCCCATCAAGGCAGAAGACGTGCGCGCCTCGATACTGCGTGCGCTGGCGCCGGGCACAACCGGAGGGAGAAGCTGGCCGCTGTACCCGATCAAGGGCGCGCGCAGCTATTCAGCCGGTACGGCAAAGGACGTGCAGGGCATCGGCGTAAGAGACGACTCCACACTGGTCCTGACGCTCGAGGAGCCGCTCAACGTCTTTCCCAAACTGCTGGCGATGCCCGTTGCGGCAGTTGTGCCGACGCCCACGCCGCCGGGCTTCGATCAACGGCCGATCGGGAGCGGTCCCTGGAAGTTCGTTTCCTGGTCCCATGATGATGCCATCATGCTGGCCAGCAACCAGAGCTACTGGGGAGGAGCACCGAAGGCTGACAGCCTTCGAATCAGAATCATCCCGGAGCCGCTGACCCAGGCGGCCGAGTACGAGAGCGGGCAGCTCAGCGTGGTCGAGGTTCCTGTCGGCGAGACTCGGCGGTGGGAGCAGAATCATGCAGACGAGCTGCAGCGGCGTCCGGGACTCAAGGACCTCTACGTGGCCATAAACACCACCCGGGGGCCGCTCAGGGACGTCCGGGTGCGTCGAGCCCTGAACCACGCCGTCGATGTCCGAACCTTGCTGGAAACGGTGATGGCAGGACGCGGAGTGCTCGCCGCTGGATCCCTGCCGCCAGGTATCCTCGGCTACGATTCCACGCGGGCACCTTATGGCTATGATCCGGCCAAGGCAAAGGAGCTGTTGGCCGACGCTGGTTACCCCAACGGCTTCTCGCTACAGCTGTGGCGAACTCAGCGGGCAGAGCTGGCGCGCCTGGCGCAATCCATTCAGCAGAATCTGGCGGAAATAGGGATCCGGGCTGAGATCGTCGAGCGCGACGCATCGAGTGCCCGCGCTGCGGTCCGCAATGGTGAGGCCGATCTCTTCCTGACTGACTGGTGGGCCGATTATCCGGATCCAGAGAACTTCAACTATCCTCTCTTCCACTCACGCAACAAGGGGCCAGGCGGCAATTACGCCTTTCTGGCCGATGCCGCGCTGGACTCGATGATCCTGCGAGCGCGAGCCACCACCGACGATTCGGAGAAGGTTCGGCTGTCGCAAAGCATCGATGCGCGGGTCTTCGAGCTGGCACCCTGGATCTTCCTCTGGTTTCCGGTCGATGTGTGGGCCAGCCGGCCCGACATCCAGGGGTGGAAGTTTCCCCTCGTGTTCACCGGGCAGCGCTGGATGGAGGCAGAGCGCATCCCGTGAGCCGTTTCATACTCTCGCGCCTGGCGCTGCTGGTTCCTACCCTGTTCGGTGTCCTGGTAGTCACGTTCCTCCTCCTGTACGTCGCGCCGGGTGACCCGGTTCAGTCGATGGTGGGAGAGCGCGCTGATGCGGAAACTCTGGCCCGCCTGCGTGCCGAGCTCCGGCTCGATGACCCGATACATCAGCAGTTCCTGCACTACGTCGGCGGTGTGCTGCGGGGAGATCTGGGCACCAGCTACATCACCCGCCGGCCGATCGTGGACGACCTCGTTGAACGATTTCCGGCCACGCTCCGGCTTGCCGGTGCGGCGATGCTGTTCGCGGCGGCAATCGGCATCAGCGTTGGTATCTATGGCGCCTGGCGCCCGGGGTCCTGGACCGATCGAGTCGCCACTTTTGTGGCCTATCTCGGTGTCTCGTTCCCGGTCTATTGGGTTGGGCTGATTCTGATACTTGTCTTCGCGGTACATCTGAGATGG
>DATFFX010000464.1:0-15387 GCA_035249825.1 Gemmatimonadales bacterium
CTCACCACCCGGACCGGGTCGATCGGTTCGCGCGTAGGTCCAGCCGTAACCACGATCCGCTTTCCCGCGAAGGCACCACCCCGGACCAGCCGGGCAGCATGAGCCATGATGGTCTCGGGCTCGCTCATGCGGCCTGGACGATCTGATGGGCCTTCCGCCAACGGACCCGTCTCCGGCCCCACGAACGCAACGCCACGTTTCCTGAGCAACTCGAGGTTCAGCCCCGTGGCGGGGCTGGCGAACATCTCATCGTTCATGCTGGGCGCGAGCAGCAGCGGCGCGGTGCGCGCCAGGAGGAGAGCTGTGAGCACGTCGTCTGCGAGGCCCTGCGCCAATCGTGCGATCAGGTGTGCTGTTGCCGGGGCCACGATGATGACGGCCGCCTCCTGGCCGAGTCGCACATGTGACAGCGCCCCGCCGGGCCCCCACAGGGAGCTCAGGACGGGGCGTCCGGTCAGGGCCTCGAATGTCAGCGGCCGAACGAACTCCGCAGCGGCCTCACTGAGAACTGCGTCCACCATTGCACCCGCATCGACCAGGCGACGGGCAAGGGCGCAGCTCTTGTAGCACGCAATCCCACCCGACACGCCGAGAACGACGTGCCGGCCGGCCCACACGGTCAAGCCTCGGAGCGGCGGCGGCGGATCAGCTTGTAGTTGAGATCTCCGTCCACCAGTTCCTGCATCGCCTTGGTCGTCAGCTTCTCCGACGGCTGCTGCAGCTGATCCTTGGGGAACTCGTTCAGATAGCGGGCAAACTTGGCGGCCACGAGCACGCCGAGATACTTGTTGCCGGCCTGCTTGGCGACTTCGTGGGGGGTAATGATTCTCATCAGGGGCTCCGGTGTTGTGATTGTTTCAGCGATTAGTCGCCAGTCGCCAGTCGTCAGACGACCTATCAGATTTTCTCCGCCGCCTTGGCCACATCCCGCCGCAGACGCTCGATTCGGGCGGGTAGATCCCGTTGCCGGGAGACCAGGCGTTCCTCAGCGTCACCGTCGAGGATATCGCCGATCTGCTCCACAGCCGCCTCGAGATCTTCGTTGACCACGGCGTAGTCGTATTCGGCAACGGCCGCCAACTCGTCCGACGCCCTGGTCAGTCGCCTTCGTAACAACTCCGGCTTCTCGGTGTTCCGCCGCTTCAAACGCTCCAGCAGGACTTCGGCCGAAGGCGGCAGCACGAAGATATGCAGCGAGTTGGAAAGGCTCCGCCGGATCTGGCGTGCGCCCTCGATATCGATGTCGAGTACCGCATGCCGTCCTTCGGCAAAGATCCGGTCGATCTCCTGCTTGAGCGTGCCATACAGCTGGGCTCCGTACTCGGCCCATTCCAGGAACTCGCCCTGAGCGCGCCGCCGCTCGAATTCCGCGCGGGTGAGAAAGTGGTAATCCACACCCTCGCGCTCGCCATTGCGGGCGGCGCGCGTCGTTGCGGAAACCGAATAACCCAGATCGTGCCGGGCCTGGAGCAGTTTCCTGGCGATAGTCGTCTTCCCGCCGCCCGAAGGCGACGAGAGCACAAGCAGCAACCGCTTCACTCGAGGTTCTCGAGCTGTTCCCTGAATTTTTCCAGATCGCCCTTCATGGCGATGACGAGCTGTGCGATCTCGGCGTCCCCGGCTTTGGAGCCCATGGTGTTCACTTCGCGGCCGAGCTCCTGAGCCAGAAAACCCAGTTGCTTTCCCACCGGCTTCTCCGAGGCGAGTGCCTCGCGCGCGGCAGCCAGGTGGGCTCGGAAACGAACCAGCTCCTCGGTGATGTCCAGCTTGTCGGCCAGGAACGCCAGCTCCTGCGCTAACCGGTCCTCGTCGATAGTGCGCCCATCGAGCAACTCGGCCACTGCGGCTCGGAGTCGGGTGCGCTCACGCGTAAGCCGCTCCGGGGCGCGCGTTCCAATTTCACCGGCTGCACGCTCCAGCAGATCGAGGCGGTGTCGGAGCTCAGCCGTGAGCGCCTCTCCCTCGCGAGCCCGCATGGCCCGACACTCGGCGGCGGCCTGCGCCACCACCGGTTCGATGTCGCCCCAGCCGATCTCGGCCACGCCGTTGTCGCCCGCGGTCAGGACCTCCGGTTGCCGAGCCACGAGCTCCACCGTCACTTCGCCGCCCAGCGCGAGCACCGACTGCATTTCCCGCAGGCGCGCCGCCACGAGACGGGCACGGGCCAGGTCTACGGAGAATCCAGTCTCACCATCAACGGTCTCGGTCCAGCGTGCGTGCACCGAAAGGTGCCCGCGGTCAAAATCCCGCCGCAGGCGTTCGCGCAGCTCACCCTCGAAGCTGGTGAGATCGCTGGGGAGCTTGCTCGACAGGTTGAAGTAGCGGTGGTTCACGGTCCGGATCTCGACCCGGAGCCTCCGTCCGGCCACCGTACCTTCCGCGGCACCGAACCCCGTCATGCTGTACGGCAAGCCGACCTCCGAATACCGAGATAGCCGCGGAATTTAGCCGCGACTTGAGGAGATTGGTAGGACCGTAGTGCTGTTATCCTGAGCCCTTCGCTACCTCAGGGTAAACTCGCGAAGGAGCCAAATGACACCCTAGGTCGGGCCGTTCCGAGGCCGTAACTGGCACGGCACCTGCCTCCCCGATGCGAGATCTTGACCCCCACGACCGATGCCCACGGAGTGCTCCATGGCCGCCGCTTCCGCCAGTCCGCTCGTCTTGCTCGCCGCCGTAATCATGACCAGCACTGCCGCCGAAGCGCAGACCGTTGCACCGGCCTCGACCAGAATCGCGGCAGCGTCGCCTGTTTCCGGCCGGGCTACAGTGGCGTGGACGCTCAAGGTGAAGCAGGAAATCCGCTGGCAGCAGGTGACTCCGGCCGGTACCCTGCTGATTTCCACTGATGCGGCACTCCTCGCAGTGGACATCGAGCGCGGCCAGGTCGCCTGGGAGAAGACGGAGCTGGGCGGCCTCCCTGCCGACAGCGTTCGCGCGATCGATGGATCGCTCCTCATGGAGGCTTCGCGGGCGGGGCTGCTGCTGATTTTCGACCCGGTGACCGGCGCGGGTATTTTCGACTCCCGAAAGCTGGGCCTCGCGGAAATCGTGACCCGTCGCGTTCTGCCACAGACCGGCACGATTCTCATCCATGGCCGGCGTGCCGCGGGACCACCCGTAGTCGCGCTGTATGACCTCGTTACCGGGGATCAGCGCTGGGCCAGCGAAACGCTCTTCGAGCAGACCGAGCCCAGGAAAAAGGGCCTGGGTGGACTGGTTCAGGGTCTGGTTCGCCGGGTTTCCGAGGGCACCGAGCTCGAGGTTCTCCAGGCCGGCCCGGAGATGATTGTGGTCCACACACTCATGGGGCTCCGCGCCCTGGACGCACGCACCGGCGAAGTTCGGTGGACGGCGACACTGCCCGTAGCGAGGAAGGGCTCTGTTGCCAACTACGTGCGGCTCTATCCCTCGCTGGACAATGCCGACCGGATCTACGTGAGCTTCGACGAGCGCCTGATGCCGTACCGCCTGGCGGACGGTCAGGCTCTATGGGAAAAGCCTGCAACGGTGAACGGCCGGATCCGTGACATCGTGCAGCATCCTGCGGGAATCATCATGCTGCCGGAAGGACAGCCGGAAGGTGAGGGCAGCGGCAACCGCACCGTGATCAACGGCGTGGTGCAGACCGGCCTCAATGTGGCCCGATACGAGGATGGAGCCACCATCGCCTCGAAACCGCTGAAGATGCGTGGCCGTGTCATGGAGGCGATGTATGCGGTTGACGCGGCGGTGCTGGCCGTGGATGCCGAATCGAAGACGTTCGTCAACGTGCTCGACGTGGGCGCGGCGACGGTGCGCCTGAAGAAGGACGTGAAGATCAAGGGCCAGCTTGCCTATGCCGAGCTGACACCCGCCGGACTGCTTTACGTCTCACGGCCGGATGCTTCCACCAACGCCGAAGTGAACGTCATCGACCTGGAGAGTGGCAAGCCGCGGTTCAAGGACGCGATCGAGAGCGGCAAGCCCATGAGCTCGAACAAGTACGATGCCGACAGGTACTATCTGCATCACGCCATCGAAGGCCGGACCATGTACGTCTTCGCCAATCGTGACCGCCGGCTGTATGCGGTTGACCGCGAAGACGGTAGTTACAAGGCGCTGAGCGACGAGATCAAACTGCAGGGTGGCGAGGATCCGGTCGCCATGGAGATCCGGGCTGAAGGCATCGTTCTTGTCGCACCCCAGAACCTCGTTGTCCTTGGCCGGGACGGACGGGTCAAACAGCAGGTCTATCACCCCGCGCCACAATTGCCCGGCCTGCTCCGGGCACTCCACGCCGTCAACGCGGTGAGAGCCGGGCTCCGTGGGGCGGCGGCTTCCGCATATGGCGATGCGTTCGCGCAGGCATCCCGCCGAGCGACCGATCCTGCGGCCCAGAAGATTACCGGCGAGCTGGCCACGGCGTTCACACAGGGTGGCGCACAGCTCCAGGGCTACTCGCGCCAGGCAGCGGCGATGGCAACCAAGCGCTTCAAGGCCTCGCTCGCCGTGCCCGGCTCGGTGTTCATGCTGACCAAGGCACCCGAGGGCAAGGGCAATGTCCTGCTTCAGATCGACAAGGACAGTGCACAGCCGAAGGCTCGGGTCGATCTGGGGAAGGAGCGGGAGCCGGTGTATGCGGTGGACGATATCGCCGGCATGCTGTTCCTCCGTACCGCACCGGGGACACTGGTTGGCTATAGGCTCTAGTCTGGCCTCTCGCATGCCTCCTCGACAGATTGCCAGGAACCACACATCTGTCGTCAGGAGGCCCCGTGACCGCACCCCACACGACCACCGCGAACTCCCCGCCCGACCGGAAGCCGCGCGATGAGGAGATCGACGTCTACGGAGTAACCCACCGCGGGAAGGTCCGCGCCGAAAATCAGGATCATTTTCTCATTTCGTCCCTGCGAAAGCAGATGGCCGTCCGCATGACCAGTCTCCCGGATGTCGAGCAGCTGATAGCGAACCCTGAGCGCCTCGCCTCGTTGGCGATGGTTGCGGATGGGGTGGGCGGGGGGACCAGGGGAGCAGACGCGAGCCGGATGGCGGTAGAGGCGGTGGCCAAGTACGTCTCCAGCAGCATGCGTTGCTACTATACTGCCGACCCAGCGAACGACCAGAGCTTCTCCGAAGCTCTCGAAGAGGGTGCCCTTCGTTGTCATTCGGAATTGGTGAAACGGGGCGAGCAGAATCCCGAGTATCAGGGCATGTCTACGACCCTGACGCTTTATCTGGGCGTCTGGCCGCGAGCCTATCTCCTCCAGGTGGGTGACAGCCGCTGCTACCTGCTCCGGGACGGCGAGCTGACCCAGATCACTCGAGACCAGACGATGGCGCAGGATCTCATCGATCTCGGTGTGTTGACCCGGGCGGATGCTTCGCGCAGCCGTTTTGCCCACACGCTTTCGAGCTCGATCGGTGGAAGCCAGACTGCTCCCGTCATTTCGCGATTCAACATGGCCTGGGGAAACGTCCTGCTCCTGTGCAGCGATGGGCTCACCCACCACGTCTCCGATGAGCGGATCCGCGAGCGCCTTACTTCGATGACGAGCGCCAAACAGGTTTGCGAGGATCTGCTGCGGGAGGCGATGGACGCGGGGGGAACCGACAACATCACGATCATTGTCGGCCGTGCAATGCCGAAGGAGACCTAATGCATGATCTTATATGCAGTGATGCAACAAGGTGGCAGGGAACAACTTAGCCCCACCACCTCATCTTGCACCGAGACCTAGCTCCTACGGTTTTTAGAATGCTCCGCCTGATCCCGCCGAGCTCTCGGTATAGGAGCGATCCGGGCCGCTGGTCGGCCGGTTGGTCGATTGCCGGTTGCGCCACCAGCGCCAGGCCAGCATACCAGCTCCAGCCAGCGCTGCATTGCGCAGCCTGCTACCACTAAAGGTATCGTTCCGGACCTGCCGGCGATTTCTGTTTCCGAATCCGAACATAGATGTTGTCTCCTCTGCGCAGGCGCCACGGGAATCGCAGCGCTCTCTCAAGCTATCTGCGGGTCCCGGGAAGGCAGTGACCCTACGCACAGTCAATTCAAGAATTCCCACCTTACTCCGAAGTTGCTCCCATAGGCCGGGATCTCGAACCCGGGCACATACCCCAGCCGTGTCGACGTGAGATTTATCCGGTCCCAGTACACGGAGAAGCCACCCAGCTGGAATTGAATGAGGCTACGGATGAATGTGGCACCGGGGAGGGTGACCGGAGCACCGAAGGTGTCGCGACCGATGACACCCGTGCCCCAGCTCTCCATGGCAAGCCGCAGCTTCAGATCGAAGGTCCCGCTGGGAAACTTGCGCAGGAATTTGGAGCGTATCGTGGCACTGGCGACGCCGTGCGTCGGGGGGATCCCATCCGCTTCGGCGCTGCGGGGATCGCTGTACCATCCCTCGAAGGTGAGCCACTGAAGCGGCGCCACCCGAGCCGACGCAGTGACCCACTCGGATCTGGGCGTTGGTAGCAGCGAAGCGATGCGGGGAAACTCCGCGTACGCCGGTGGCGCGAAGGCCGACAGCCGCGCAAACGCGACCTGGAATCCGAGCCGGGCGCGATTCCATGCGACCGCAGCCTGCAGGTCGCGAACGTCCTGCTCGGGACTGGCGAGAATCGATGGGGCTGCTACGATCTTCCCCAGGCGTGCGGTGCCGGTGATGGCGAGCCCGCGCGCCACTTCGAGCCCTGCGGCGAGGTTGGCATAGTCGCTGTTGCGCCCGCCAAAATGCCGCTGGTGAATCAACTCGCCGCGCACGCTAAACGGTGCCACCGGATTCCACCCCAGCCCCGCCCGGGTATCGAGACGAGTCCATTTAGTGCGGTGGAACGCCGAGGCCGTGACCGAGAACCGCGGCGCTCGATACGTCAGGAAGCCGCCGAGCTGGTTGATCTGTTGATCGATCCCTTCGCCATCCCAACCGGTTCGCGCATAGATGAGGTCCGCACGGGGCCCCAGCCCTTCCCTTCCACGGCCCTTGAGGGACAGCCTGAGCTGCGCGTCAGTCCGCTTCGCGTCGTAACCCGCACCGATGGTATCCTGGATTCCGCCGACACCCGTGACGAACGGATCCCGATTTGGCCCTGACCGCAGCAGCCGGTACTGCACTCCGAAACGTTCCGATGGGATGTAACTGCCCTGGACCGACGCCTGGGTGTTGGAGTAGTCGCTGCTCAGCCCGGTGATCGTCGGCGAGCTCAGGTAATCACCCGAGAGCCCGAAGCCCAGCCCGGAGCGGAAGCGCCGCTCGAGGGACGCCTCGTACCGGGCAAAGCCTTCGTCTCCCCGGGCAACGGCGATGCGGGAATGAGGCGCCAGACGGTCGTGCCGCTTGGTGAAGAGATGGACCCGAAGTTGGCCGGGCCACCGTTCGACCTCGATCCGCTCGAGGAGACTGATCGAAAAGAGTGCGGGATCTACTACAACGCTGTCTACGCCAGCCGCCACGTACGGAATTCCATCCAGGTAGTATTCGGCCGAGACACCGCCACGACCCTGGAAGCTCACCGGTTCGGGGCGGCCGATGTATCCACCGCGCCAGAGAAACACCCCGGGCACCTGCGTCAACAGGTCACCGACGGTCGCTGCATGGCCCCACTCGATAGAGTCACGGGTGAAGACAATGCGGGTGAGTGGCGGCCGCGGCCCCTCGGCACCGAGCATCGGGAGCACCGGCACCCGGACGTTGACCTGAAGCTGTTCCCTGAGAAAACGTTCTGTGGTACTGACCGTGTCGGTATCGAGCGTGTCGATCGTGGTGGTGTCGTCAGCAGCGATCTGAGCGTGAGCGCGGAGAGAGAAAAGCGTGAGCGGGAGCAGGACGAGCGTAAGCGGAAACCGGGAGACGTGCCGGGCCACGACACGCAGCGTCATCCCAAGGCAGCGGAGCGATGTACGGCTCTCAGGCCCGAAAGGCGCGAGATCCTTCGCTTCGCTCAGGATGACATTCGCGGCCGCCTCCCAGTTCACCGTTTACCGTTCACCGGTTCACGCTTTTCGGCCAAGAACGAACTCGCTGAATAATCTTACGCCCACTCCGGTCGGGCCTTTCACCCGGGTCGCGTCCTCGCGATCGGAATACGCCGTGCCTGCGATATCCAGGTGTGCCCAGGCAAAGCCGTTCACGAACTCCCGCAGGAACCAGCCGGCCGATATGCTCCCCGCGGGCCGGCCGCCGCTGTTCTTCACGTCGGCGATGTCGGATTTCATCAGCTCACGATAGTCGTCCCAGAGCGGCAGGGGCCAGATGCGCTCATCGGCCCGATCGCCGGCGCCGCGCAGCTCCTCGACCAGCTTCTCATCGCTTCCCATCACGCCCGATGCGGTGTGGCCGAGGGCGACCACAATCGCTCCGGTGAGGGTGGCGATGTCCACCACAGCGGCCGGACGGTAGCGCCGGGCGTATGAGAGTGCGTCGGCCAGGATCAAACGACCCTCGGCATCGGTGTTGATGATCTCGATCGTCTTTCCGAAATGACTGGTGACCACGTCTCCAGGCTTGACCGCCGTGCCCGACGGCATGTTCTCGGTACTGGGGATCAACCCTACCACGTGCACCTTCGGCTTCACCCGGCCCAGCATCTCGAATGTGCCCAGCACCGCGGCAGCACCGGACATGTCGTACTTCATGTCCTCCATGTTCTGGGCCGGCTTGATGGAGATGCCGCCGGTATCGAACGTGACGCCCTTTCCTATCAGTACGACCGGGGCGTTATCGGATCCTTTATACTCCAGGGCGATGAAGCGGGGTTCCTCTGCGCTCCCCTGAGCGACCGAGAGGAGCGCCCCCATCTTTTCCTTTACTATGGCAGCCTTGTCCAGAATGGTGACCGCATGGCCGTGACGCTGGGCCAGGTCCCTGGCGCGGTCCGCCACGTAGCTGGGGGTGCACACGTTCCCGGGCAGCACCTGAATGCTTCGGGCCAGCGTCTGCCCCGCGCCGATCGCCTCTCCGAGCCGGTGACCCTGCGTCAGATCGCTCTGCTCCGCCTGGTTCAGAATGTCGAAGCGTTCCAGCGGCGGCTTCTTCTCCTCCGGTGGTTTCTTCATTTCGTTGTACTGCCACGCGCCCTGGTTGAGGCCTTCCGCAATCGCCTGCCCGGTATCTGCTGGGCTCACTTTGCCGCGGACTTCGGGCGGGAGATAGAAGGCTGCTCGCGGCACACCGAGCGAGCGAGCACGCTTGGCGGCAATGGCAGCAGCGCGCCGAATCCCATTCCGATCCGCCTCTTCCGGCTTGCCGAGCGCCACCAACAGCACGCGCGGCGCCGGGCCGGGCGGGTACAACGCGGCGGTATCGTCCCGTTTCCCGGTGAAGTCGCCGGAGGACAGCACTCGCGCGATCGCGCCCCCGGTCTGCTTGTCGAGCTCGGCGAGCGATGGAGGGAGCGGACCCCGCAGCAGTGCAACGGCGAGGAGTGGCGTCTCATAGCCGGCAGGTCGTGCCTGGACAACGGCGGTCTCGAACGGCATAGGCGAAACGGAGTGTTTGGAGTGAGAACCGATGTTCGTGCGGCTGGGAAGCTACCTAGTGCAGGGGGGACGCGGGAGTGCGCCACCGGGCTCGACGCCTGCGAGCCCGGATGGCATCTTGGTGAGACCACCAGGGTCTTTCCTTCCAGCTCGAGAGTGACGCCATGATCCGGAAGCTGGCTTCAGGCGGCTACCGCCTTTATTCGAGAAAGAAGAATCCGAAAACGGGAAAGCGTCGGAACCTGGGCACCTTCAAGACGCGCGCGGCCGCGGAAAAACATGAGAGGGCGGTACAGTACTTCAAGCGTCTCGGCTGCGCGGCTTGCCTCCTGTTTCTGGGCTGTGCCGCCGGCGCGCAGCCACCAGCAGTGGCCGGAGCGAACGAGCCTGACTGCTCCTTCCGCTCGCCCACAACGTGCTGGACTGCGTCAGGACGCTTCCCCCTGGTGCGTTCCAAGCCTGCAGCGCCGCTCGATGAAGTTCCGAGACCCCCAGCAGTGCTCGCGAGCCAACCTGACAGCACGCGTTGGCAGCGTCAGCCTCCGGTTCAAGAGGACTGACCCAATCGCCGGACTCAGTCGAACACGGCCGATCGTGAGGTTCAGGACTTGTGCGATGTCTTCGCGAAGAAAGGCGTGAAGACCTGCTCCACCTCCTTACTCTTGCACTTCGGGCACTGCGGGCGATTCCGGCCATGCTCCGCGAGCGGTTCCGTACGATCGAAAACGTTATGACAGTCGCGGCAGCGATATTCGTAAATTGGCATGTGGCCTCCATGTTCTGGCTTCGGATCGGCTGCCTTCCCAGGCTACTTGTTTCTGGTCGGAAGACCTACAACCCAAGCTAGCCAAACGGACTTCCATGCGCGAGACGCTCGGCTTAGCGCTGATGCTTGGCCTGATCCTGATCTGGAGCTACGGTGTCTACTGCTATGTCCAGATGGTGCGTCATCGGCGACCGGGGGTGCCGATCTTCTCGATCATCTGGCCCACGGAAAAGCTGACGCGCCCTGGAGTGGAGTTTCGCCGCCGCGCGCTCTGGAGCTATGGGTTCTTTGCCGTGGTGGCGCTGCTCCTGATCGTCCTGGCGACTATGAATTTCAATACTCCGTGAGCCGACTGCGGCGAGTGATCCTGGCGCTCCCGGGCATCGCGCTGGCCGCAGCAGGCGCCATCATCTGGACCGCGCCCGACTGGCTGGTGGACACGATCGCAAGACGCTATCCCGGCTGCCTCTATCGGGTGCCGACTCGAGAACCGATGATCGCCCTGACGCTCGACGATGGACCCGACTCCATCTCAACTCCGTTGATTCTCGCCGAGCTGCGGAAGTATGGTGCCCGAGCGACGTTCTTCCTCATCTCAGAAAGAATCAGCAGCCAGGAAGCTCTGGTCCGGCGGATCGTCGCCGAGGGTCACGAGATCGGCAACCACTTCAGTCTCGACAGTCCCAGCATCCGGTTGAGCCAGCGGGAGTTCGAGGAGGATCTGCTTCGGGCTCATCGGGGTCTGGCGCCTTTTGCCCGTCTCGAGTGGGCCCGACCCGCCTCAGGCTGGTACTCGCAGGCCATGGTGTCCGCGATGTCGCGGCATGGATACCGGTGTGCTCTGGGGTCGGTCTATCCATTTGACGCCGCGATCCCATCGGTGACGTGGGCGGGCAGCTACATCCTGCGGAACGCGCGGCCAGGTGCAATCATCGTCCTTCACGATGGCGCCGATCGCGGCCGGCGAACGGCTCGGGTGCTCGCTCGCATCGTGCCGGAACTGCAGGCGCGCGGCTACCGGATCGTCTCGCTCAGTGAGTTGGCTGCTACGATCCCGTCTGGACAATTACCCTGAACAGAGTCGTGCTGGCGCTCTGGCCCGACAACGGCCACATTACTGCCGCCGATTCCCAATCACATTCATCGAAGAACAGATCAGGAGAGACAATGCGGAGTCCATTCTCGCGGCTCGCCAGGCTCGGCCGCCTCGCCGTAGCGATACTCACAGCATTCGCTATCGCGACGCCTGCCTCCGCCCAGTTCGGCGGACTCAAGAAGAAGGTCAAGGCAAAAACCGGCCAGGAGGATGCCGCGAGAGGTCAGGCCGCCAATGCCGCAACCGGCGCCCCCGCCGCCGAAGGTGGCACCATCGTGCTCACCGATGACGTCGTGACCCAGCTAGTCGAGGGGCTCAAGGCTGGGCAGGCCGAACGCGATGCAGCCGCGAAAGAAGACACGCCATACGGCCGCTACAAGAGAGGAGCGTCAGCCTATGAAGCGGCGAAGGTCAAGTGCGAGGCGGGGCAGCAGACATTTTATCAGCGGGCAGCAAACGATCAGAAGATGCTGGACAAGTACAGCACCCTGACGGAAAAGATGGTGGCTGCACAGGGCAAAGGCGATCACAAGCTCATGGAGATCTATCAGGACTCGGCCATGGCGATGCAGGATCCCAGCTGCGTGGTGAAGCAGCCCAAGCAGCCGGACGGTTACTATGACGCCGAGCGCGCCATCGAGGCCCGGGCCGAAAAGCAGGAGGTAGAGGCGTCGGGATTGAGCCCCAGGGATCTGGCAGTCGTGAAGGAACGGGCCGCAGCGATCCTGCAGGGCGCAACTGCTCCAGGTGGCACGTCGCCCATGGAGAAAGCCGCGGTGTCAACCAGGTCGGCCGAGCTCAAGCCACTCCTGGGACTCCGCGAACAGCCGCCCCAGGTGGCCAAGACCGCGCCCGTGCCGGCGCCCGCACCCACACCAGCGCCGGCAGCAGCCCCGCAGATGTCGGCAGCGGCATCCAGCCTGAGCGCCTGCGTATCGAAAAACATGCAGAGCCATCAGGCCGAGATCGAGGCGCTCGGACAGCGTGGCCAGGAAGCGCAGGCGGCCGGTGACACCGACAAATTGATGGCGATTGCCGACACGCTACAGCAGATCCAGATGGCAGGATGTCGCTAGCACCATGAGTTTCACCGGGCGAGCGGTTGCCACGGTGGCCGTGCTTGGAGCAATTGCCGCCGGCCAGACAGGTGCGGGTACCGGCCGGGCGGAACACGCGCTCGCCGTTCGCGGGGCCGACGGCTGGGTGACGTGGTGGCGTCGCGACCTCGCGCCGATCCACTGGGGGGATGAGGCGCCGCTCGCCGAACGCGTGCCGTGGCAGTCCGGCAAAGGCGGCCTGGAATGGGGCGAGATACAGCTCCGTGGGGCCAACGAAGCCTGGCGCACCCGCGTGGTGGTGGTGCGTCTGGATCCCCGCCGGGTGGACCTGTCCCTCGTGACGGCGTTCACTCGAAACGAGAGCTGGTCGGTAACCGAGGCCGATAGCGGTGCGGTGCTGGCCCTCGATGCGGGGCAGTTCCGCCGCTCGCTGCCCTGGGGATGGGTAGTGAGCGAAGGACGGGAGCTGCTCGCACCCGAGTATGCCCCGCTTGCCGGTGCCGTGATCGTGGATTCATCGGGTAGGGTGCGGGTTGCGGAGCCGAACAGCGTTGCGCTGGAGCGTGAGCGTGGAATCGCGCGCGAAGCGTTCCAGAGTTACCCGATGCTGCTGCTCGACGGAGAGATCCCGGAGCCACTCAGGGCCGGTGGGCAGGGGATCGATCTCGAGCACCGCGACGCACGGCTCGCACTCGGCACCCTGCAGGATGGTCGCGTGATCGTCGCCCTGACCCGCTTCGATGCTCTCGGCGAGTCGCTCGGCAGAATGCCGTTCGGGCTGACCTCGCCCGAGATGGCGGCGGTCATGGGCGCGCTCGGCTGCCGCCAGGCACTCCTGCTGGACGGTGGCATCTCGGGGCAACTAGCCGTGCGTGATTCCGACGGATCGATGCGCACCTGGTCTGGAACGCGGAGGGTACCGCTGGGGCTGACCGCCCGGCCCACGCGAGCACGCTGAACATTCCCGGAGAACCGGCAGAGATCCGCCACGTTCCAGACATGCCCCACCGCCCCACCAGAGCCGATCTCGCGGCCGCAGTCGGCCGCAAGGTGCCGGACCTGATCGCACCCGGTCTGAAGGTTCTCTTCTGCGGTATCAATCCCAGCCTCTATTCCGCGGCTACCGGCCATCATTTCGCCCGGCCCGGGAATCGTTTCTGGCCCGCCCTGCACGGCGCCGGCTTCACCGACCGGCTGCTGAAGCCGTGGGAAGAGAGACTCCTTCTCGACTACGGGCTCGGCGTCACCAACCTCGTGTCCCGGGCAACTGCCACGGCGGCTGAGATCGGGCCCGAGGAGCTGCGGCGAGGAAGGCGCAGGCTGATCCGGAAGATCGGTCGCTATCTCCCGCGGTGCGTGGTCGTGCTCGGGATCGGCGCTTTTCGGCTGGCATTCGAGTCTCCTGCAGCCGAGCTGGGGCTGCAGCCGAAGATGTTGCGGACCGCTACCCTCTGGGTGCTACCCAATCCGAGCGGTCTGAATGCCAACCATCAGCTTCCCGATTTTGTGGAGGCTTTTCGGAGCGTACGGGAGTCTCTGGGTGACACCGCTCGACCCGGCGGATCGTAGGGCTTGCAACGACCACATGGAGCGCCGATGCATCGGGTCCTGCTTGGAATGGTGTTCGCCACCAGCTCATGCCCAACTCTCCTGCTGGGGCAAGCAAACTCTGCCGGGCTGACGCGGCAGGTCTTTGTGGCCGAAAGCAGCTTCGCGGCGAGTATGGCCAAACGCGATCTCGAGGCTTTCGCCGGGATGCTGTCCGAGGAGGCAGTGTTCTTCGCCGATACAGGGGCCCTGCGAGGGAAGACGGCAGTGGTCGAAGGGTGGCGCAAATTTTTCGTCGGAGAGGTGCCGTTCTCCTGGGAGCCTGAGGTCATCGAGGTGCTGCCCTCCGGTACGCTGGCCTTGAGCAGTGGCCCGGTTCGCGATCCCAGTGGCACCAGGGTGGGCACTTTCAACTCCATCTGGCGGCGAGAACCGGATGGCAGGTGGCGGGTCATCTTCGACAAGGGTGGTCCCGCGTGCACCCCGGAGCGAAAGCTTCCCCGCGACTCTTGACGCCGGCGGCCCAACCGCACATTCGTAGTTGCTTCCCTAACATCCCGAAGAAAGCTGCATACGGAGGGCCACCGCATGTCCACAGTTCAGACCAGACCATCTCCTCCTGCTCCCACGCTGAGCGCCACCGATAAGAAGGCTGAGCAGTCCGAAGACCTGCTGGCCACTGTCGAACGTATCGGTCCACTCATCCGCCAGCACGCGGCTGCGGCGGAGCGCGAACGGCGTCTCTCCCGGGAAGTGATGCGTGCATTGGCCGAGGCAGGGCTCTTCCGCCTGCTTCTCCCCCGGTCGCTTGGCGGACTGGAGGTGGACCCGGTCACCTGTTCCCGGATCGTGGAGGAGGTCGCGCGCTATGACAGTGCTGCCGCCTGGGCGCTGCAAGCGGGCAATGAAGGCGCCTGGTGGGCTGCCCGACTGCCGGAGGAGGGATCCAATGAAGTTTATGAAAGAAACCCGAGTGCGATCATGTCGGCGGCATTTCATCCCCCGCAACAGGCGGTCGAGGTTTCCGGCGGTTACCGGATCACCGGACGCGGCCCGCTCGCCAGCAATATCCACGACGCGGAATGGCTCTTCCTGACCGCCTTGGTGATGGAAGGGGGCCGCCCGAGGACGGCTAATGGGATGCCGGAAATGATCGGCGTGGTCCTGCGTGCCTCGGAGGCCCAAATCGTGGACACGTGGGATTCGCTGGGCATGCGAGCCACCGACAGCAATGACGTGGTCGTGGAGAATGCCTTTGTCCCCGCAACGCGGACCTTCCCTCTGCTGCCCGACTACGAGCCGACCCGCCACTTTCGCGGTCCCCTCTATCGTTTTCCGGCCAGCGGAGTGGCCATCTTCGTCGTGGCACCGGTACCCCTCGCCGTGGCGCGCGCCGCGATCAGCGAGGTCCGCGAACTCGCCCAGCGAAAGACAGCGCTCGGGTTCTCCAAGCCGC
>DATFFX010000465.1:0-2397 GCA_035249825.1 Gemmatimonadales bacterium
GGTAGTGGCTCACAACCGAGTAGATGATGCTCCAGAAGAGAGCGACTCGATCCACCAGGTCCTTTTCGGAGGATAGGGCCGCCTCCATGTCGGGGCGGAAGGGCTCGAGCCAGTCACGCATGAGCAGCGGCTGCTCCAGCAGATTTGTAAAATCAAAGTCCCAGCCCAGCCGTTTCCAGCTGCTCACGACCGCGGCGGGATGTCTTACGGTGATGACGACATTGCTCGAAAGGCGACAGGCAAACCACGCAGCGGAGAAGACGGCGTGTGGCTCCTTGATCACTGGGCGGCGGTTTCGATGCCGAAGGAAAGTCCGCCATCCCTTCAGAGTGCGGTGGAGATCAGCACGGCTGCGGCACCGGCCGAGCTCACGAGCCAACGGATACTTGAACGCGAGCGCGTCGTGGAGTGCTGGCAGAACGCGGGCTTCATTCTCATCCGTAATGTGGGTGTACCAATGGTCAACCGGTATCCGGAACGTACCCGGCGACATCGCGAGATTAAACGGCTCGTTGAGGTACCCGACCTGGCCACTCGCGTCGAGCATACGGCTGACCCAGGTGGTGCCCGACCGGGGCATCCCGGTGACCAGAATCGGTTGCGTTCCAGGGGGCTCACTCCCCGCATTGGCCATTGAGTCCTCCCGCTCAGAAGTGCATCGAGGCAGCTTCCAGCGCGACATCGCCGGTCGACAGAGCTCTCCGAATATGAGTCAATTCACATGATCAGCTTGTCACAGGCGCGTGGGTGGCTGCACCTGAAATTGTGGAAACGGGCCGTCCACGCATTCTGCGGCCGCTTGTATCGGGATTCAAACGCCGACCCGACTCGAAGCGTAATGGTAGCCGGCACGGCGCGGAGCGGGACCACCTGGCTGGCCGAGATTATCGCGTCCCAGATGGCTTCGCGCATCATGTTCGAGCCGTTTCACTCGCGGCTCGTTCCAGCGTTCTCCGGCTTTCACTACTTCCAATACATGCATCCGGAGGAACAGAACGATGAGCTCCTCGCCTACTGCGCTCGGGTGTTCACCGGGACGATTCGACATCGCTGGATCGACCGCGAGGTGGAGCACATCTTTCCGACGTACCGCATCATCAAGGAGATCCGCGCGAACCTGTTCCTGAAATGGATCCGGATCAGATTCCCCCAGGTGCCGCTGCTGCTGATCCTGCGACATCCCTGCGCCGTAGTCTCTTCCCGGATGCAGCTCGGCTGGGCTACTGACGAGGACATCGAGCCTTTCCTGGCCCAACCACGGTTGGTTCATGATTTCCTCGAAGACAAGCTCGACATCATCCGAAGCGCTCAATCTCCGGAGGAAAAACATGCGGTTATCTGGTGTGTGAGTTACCTGATACCCCTCCAGCAGCTCCAGGCCGGGGAGGCCACCCTCGTATGCTACGAGCGACTCTGTAGCGAGCCCGAGAGGGAGGTGCCAAGGATCTTCCATGGGATCGGTCTCGGGTACCGCGCCTCGTTGTTTAGCCGTCTACATCAGCCTTCCAAGACCACGGTATCCCACAGCCCCGTGATGCGTGGCCACGGTAGAATTGGGCGCTGGACCCGTGAGTTGTCACCCTCTCAGATCCGACGGATTCTCACAGTGGTCGACCGGTTTGGGCTGGGGTCCCTTTATGGAGACTCCCTCGCGCCAACCGAGCTCGTCACCCCAGGACCCGCCGGTGAGCTAGGCTAAGGTGCCCGGAAAAGGATTAGGCGGTTCAGTACCCGAGAAGCAGGCATGGTGAAGTCGTGGCGAATTCCTATCGGCGTCTGGCGTGAAATGGCAGCCCAGGCCTGCGGTCGTCCGTCTATCAGGTCTAAATTGCGGATCGGTTGAGCAGCCTGGGACGATGATGCCGTTTCGGTCTGCGCCGTTGCAACCCAGGATGCGAGCGACGAGCTGAGCACACACCCGACAATTCTGCTGGACGCGCACGTCCACCTCCAGCGATGCTTCCCTCCCGCGGGGTTCCTCGACAGCGCCCGAGCCAATTTCCGGGAGGCTGCGCGCCTGATTGGCCGCCCGGAAATCATCGGCTGCCTGTGGCTGACTGACCCGCAGGAGGAACGCTCGTTTCAGCATCTCGCACAGAATATCGGGAACAGGTTGGCGCGGTGGACGCTGTCGCAAACGAGTGAGTCTGTCTCTCTCCTGGCGACCCATGAGTCCGGGGATACGCTGGTGCTATTGGCGGGACGACAGATCCCGACTCGGGAGCGCCTCGAAGTGCTGGCGCTCGGCAGAGGTCTCGATTCGCCCTCCGGTCTCAGCCTGGTCGATACTATTACCGGCGTGCGTGAGAGTGGAGCGATTGCGGTGATACCCTGGGGATTTGGTAAGTGGTGGTTTCGCCGCAGCCGGTTGCTTCAGGCCACGTTGTCATCGGTGCC
>DATFFX010000466.1:0-7181 GCA_035249825.1 Gemmatimonadales bacterium
TCCGTTTCCGGGTTTTCCTGCCCTTACTCGTCCTCCAATGTGAAGCCGATCTTCAGCGTCACCTGCCAGTGGGCGATCTTCCCCGCCTCGATGTGACCCCGGGTATCGACTACCTGGAACCAGCGAAGATTGCGTACCGTCTCCGATGCCTTGGCCACCGCCTTCTGCACGGCATCTTCGACCCCTCGTGAAGACGACCCAACCAATTCAATCGTTTTATAGATGTGGTCTGACATGGAACCCCGCGAGATGAGGAGATCGTTCCTGGGCTACAGGCTGCTCCTAACATAGCACTGGCAAGAGTACCGCTCAGCACCGGGTCGGCGCCCCATGGTGACGGCGCACACGGCGCCTACTATACTGGTGTTAGGAACTTCCGGGATGCCCGTCGAGCAGCTCCAACGTACGCTCATTTCCGGCCGCTGAGATCATCCTCGCGAGCCCCCTCTTGCGCCAGGAGTAAGCCATGCTTCAGAGAACAGCCACACCGACCGCCGGCCACTCAGCGCGGACCCGTCCAACGCAAGGCGAGCGCAGGCCCGAAACAAACCGCCTGTTCCCCACCAAGAACGATCTACCTGAGGCGACCCGGGCCAAGGTCTCGGGTCTGCTGAATCAGCGCCTGGCAGACTGCATCGACCTTCAAACCCAGTGCAAGCAGGCGCATTGGAACGTCAAAGGCTCCAACTTCATTGCGCTTCACAAGCTCTTCGACGAAGTCAACGCCGATGTGGAGGAGTATGTCGACCTGTTGGCGGAGCGCGTCGTCCAGCTCGGGGGCGTCGCCGAAGGAACGGCTCGCGCCGTTGCGGAGCGTACCACCCTCGCCGATTACCCGTCGTTTCTGACCAGCGGCGAGGCCCATGTAGATGCGCTCTCGTCAGCGCTGGCCGCCTTTGGTGCCGGAACCCGGAAGGCCATCCAGCAGGTAGACCAGCTGCAGGACGACGACAGCGTGGACATTCTGACCGAGATCTCGCGCGGAGTCGACAAGTGGCTCTGGTTTGTCGAGGCACACCTGCAGGGGGAGCGCACTGAGGGAGCCCAGCGGTAACCTTTGACCAGCGTCCTGTATGGCTCGCCTGATGACTGGGCGGCTGCGGACGGCTGATGCCGGTGCTACAGCTGCAGCCGCAGGAGGCCGGCCAGCCACTCCACCGCCCGCTCCCGCCAGGGCCGGCTCCGCCACCACTCGAGGGTGAGCTGCTTGGAGTGCCTCTTGTCCTCCTCGAACTGGCGAGCCTGGCCTGCGGCGAACTCGGCATCGAGAATATTGAGATTGGCCTCGTCGTTGAGGCGGAAGGAGCGGTTGTCAAAATTGGTGGAGCCTACCGACGTCAGCAGATCATCCACGACCATCACCTTTGTGTGATACATCGTGGGCTGGTATTCATAGATGGCCACTCCTGCCTCCAGTAGCGGCTCCCAGCGGGAACGGGAAGCGCGGCGCACCACCCTTGCATCGGTGTAGCGTCCCGGGACAATGATCTCCACCTGCACGCCCCGGCGCTGCGCCGCCACCATGGTAGCCACGGCCAGGTCATCAGGCACGAAGTAGGCATTGGCGATGCGCACGCTCTTCTCCGCAGACGCGATCGATAGCAGGTACATGAGTCGCACGCTCTCGCTGGCCTCATCGGTCGAGCTCTTGAACATTTGTGCCCAGTGGGGCCCGGACGGTGCCAGCTCGGGGAAATAGGCATCCCCGTGCAGCACCCCGGCGGTGGCCTCGATCCAATTATCCATGAACGCCGCCTGCACCTGGGCTACCGCCGGACCTTCCACCCTGAAGTGAGAATCCCGCCAGTGATCGGGATCCTCCGCGTTCCCGAGCCAGTTGTCGGCAATGCCCACGCCTCCGGTGAAGCCGACCGTGCCGTCCACCACCAGGAGCTTTCGGTGGGTGCGGTTGTTCAGCCGGCCGAGATTGTACCAGCGGAGCGGGTGATATTTGACGACGTTCACACCGGCCTGCTTCATCTCTTCGATCATGCTCTGGTCCATCCTGCCGCTTCCGACCCAGTCCAGCAGCACGTGCACCCTCACGCCTGCCCGGGCGCGGTCGACGAGGGCCTCGGCGAACGCTTTGCCGATGGCGCCGGACCAGTAGATGAACGTTTCGAAGCTGACGGTCTGTTTGGCACCGCGAATCGCGTCCAGCAGCGCCGGGAAGATGCTGTCCCCGTTGATCAGCGCGGTCACCCGATTACCCGGGAGGATTGCCGGGCCCAGCAGGGTACCCAGCGAGCGGGCAAACTGGGGGTCATCGATCCCATAGAGATGCTCGATCTCCTGCTCGATCTTCTTCTCACTGGTCGTGAGATTGGATACGAGCAGCACCAGTAACGCGCCGCCGAGCAACGCGAGGAAGATCGACATGATCAGGACATGCGGGCGACTACCCGGAGCAGCAGCAGTACCAGCATTCCAACCGCCAGAATGAGCGCGACGGTCGCGATCGCCAGTATGACGCGAACGCGACGCAGACCGGCCTGCTGCAGTCTGATCGACTCCTGCTGGTTGCGAAGTGCCTCCTGATAGTTCACCAGGTGTTGCCGCTGCATGTCTCGCATCTCCTCCAGCACCTGGAGCACGCGATCACCATTCATAGCCGGCCTCGTGAGCTGTAGAAGAACTCCGTCGGAAAAGAAAAGATGGCGACTGTGGCAACCTGACGTCAGAACCGACGCTGCCAGTGCTACCCACAGCTCGCCAATAATTGGACTGAGTCTGAGCTTCAGGACGAGAATGGCCGCGATTGCCTTAACCGCGAAGTCCAGGCTCCAGTTGCTCCAGCCGTTGCTCTCGTTTGAGCAGAAAGAGAGGCAGCGTGCCCGCCAGTCCGAATGCAAACGTCAGCAGCCAATAACTCCAGATCCGCGGGATGCCGAGCCGCTTTCCCTCGGAATAGAACCAGATGCTGGCCACCAGCACCGTGAGCAGCAGGTCAAGGACAAAGGCTGTGGCGATGCGGTTGGCGAACATCCCCGCCATTGTTTCCAGGGGCCGAGTCCAGAAGAGCACGTTTCCAGTGTCCAGCGACACGAGGATTACAAACCAGTTCGCGGCGACGTAGCCGATCCCGCTGAGTACTGCGTACACGGTTTTCATCCCTGGCCCAGCTTTATCATGCCCTCGTCGATCCGAATCTCGAAATGCATGATCGAGCCCTCAGGAGGGTGACGTGTTGTTGCTTCCCGCGGCAGCCATACACTCGAGCTCCAGTCGCGCGCCGAGGGCGAGTCCGCTGGTTCCAAATGCGCTCCTGGCAGGCCGATGCGAGCGGAAAAAGGTGGTGTAGACTTCATTCATCGCAGCCCATTCGCCGATGTCGGCCAGCATGACGGTGCACTTAACCACCTGATCCAGGGAGGCACCGTGCCGATTCAGCACAGCGGCAATGTTCGTCAATGCCTGCCTGGTTTCGGGACCTATTCCGCCCGGCACCAGCTGTCCCGTGCTATCTGTGCCGAGCTGTCCCGAGAGGTACAGCATGTTGCCGACTCGTACCGCCTCGGAGAACGGCAGAGGCCGCTCTCCGGGCATCGGGAAGAACTCTGTCCGCGTGCTCGGGGAAGTGTTTGCCGCGCAGCCGGTGAGCAGGATGGTACTCACCCACAGAGCGGTCACAGCGATGGGTCCGGGTCTACGATGCATTGTCATCAGCCGGTATAGTGGTCTCTCGGAGGATGTCGCCTTCCCGGGCCAGCCGCTCCGTCTCGGCATCCAGAATGGCGCGCGCTTTCGCGATCAACGGATCATCCGCAGTGTGATCCCGCCCGTAGGCCAGGTTGAACCGGTAGTCGAAGGCCGGAGGGTTGTTCCCCTGGGTGTGCTGCATGATCGTCTCCAGCTTATCCAGCGCCTTGGCCAGCTTCGCTTCCGGCGACTGTGCCGCTTCGTACTCGTCCCAAAGCGCCATGATCTCACTCTTCATTCTGGGCGGTAGCGGCTGGAGCACGGTCATCAAGTCACGGCGTTCGTCAGCACCCTTGCCGGTGGTCATTCCGGCGGCCCGGCGGCGAGCCTGCTCCGGTGCCGGCACATCACCGCCGACCGCCTCACCGAGATCGTGCACCAGGCAGATCTTCACCAGCCTGGTGAAGTCGACTGCCGGGAATTCAGGCGCGAGAACCATTGCCATCAGGCAAAGCCGCCAGGTGTGCTCGGCGACGCTTTCCTGATTACCCTCGGAGGTGTAGGCGGTTCGAGAGGTAGTCTTCAGACGCTCGGACGCCCGCAGGAAGTCGAGAATGCCGTTCAGGTCGGATGGGCTCATCATCACCTAACGTTACATCCTCACCCATTTCCGCACACCGGCGTTGTTGCAGCCGGGAAGCGCCGCGGGTGGACGCTCTACAGCGAATAGCCCAAAGCGGAGCAGGGCAGACCTGCTGGCGACCGGGGCGGTGATGCTACTATCTATGCATCATGAGCCGGTTTTCTTCTCGCTGGATAGTGGTGGCCCTGGTGGACGTGTTTGCCGTGACCGCCTGTGCCCCACGCCAGGATGTACAAACAGCTCCTCAGCCGGCCAGCGACTCTCGGGCCGACAGCGCTGCCATGGCCCGGGCCCGGGCCGATAGCCTGCGCTATCCCTATACCGTAGCAGACGTTCGCTTCATGTCGGCCATGATCGGGCACCACTCCCAGGCCATCGTGATGGCCAGGTGGGCACTTACCCACGGGGCCAGCGCCTCTATCCAGACTCTGGCGGAGCGGATCATCAACGGCCAGAAGGACGAAATCGCGACCATGCAGCAGTGGCTTCGCGACCGGGGGAAACCGGTTCCGGTGCCGGACCGTAGGGGGATGACGCCTCACACCTCGCCGAGCTCGGGACACGGTTCCCACCACGGCATGCCGATGCCGGGGATGCTCACAGAGGCGCAACTGCGGCAGCTCGACCAGGCCAGCGGGGACGAGTTCGATCGTCTCTTTCTCACGTTCATGATCCAGCATCACGAGGGGTCGGTGTCCATGGTGGAGGATCTCTTCGGCACGCCCGGCGCCGCCCGGGACGAGACTGTATTCAAGTTCGCCAACGATGTCAGCGTCGATCAAACCACCGAGGTTGCGCGGATGGAGAAAATGCTCGCCGCGTTGACCCCAGAGACAAGCCGTCCCTGATCACTTTTCCATTCAAGGAACCCGTCATGGTATCACAGTCGCTTCGGTCCCTGTCACTCGCCGTCGGCCTGTTGTCCGCGGCAGCGTGCGCGCGCTCCACATCCTCCGCGCCGGACGATCCCTCGCCTGCGGGCGACATGTCGACGGCCGCGCCAAAGCCGGACCCCAGGGTGGGCCTCCGGGCTGGGAAGATGGACGCTGCCGAAGCCGTCTGGAATATGCGAGTGCTTTCCCGGACTCCGCCCGCCGAAGAATTTGTGGATGTCACCAACTCCGACCTCGCTTTCCTCGGCCAGTACGCTATCCAGGGTAACTACAATGGGTGGCAGGTTTGGGACATCTCGAACCCCCGCAAGCCCAGCCTGAAGACCGCATACGTCTGTCCCGCCTCACAAAGCGACGTGTCGGTCTACAAGAACCTGCTCTTCGTCTCCGGCGAGAATCTCTCGGCTCGGTTGGACTGCGGAACCCAGGGTGTGGAGGACACGGTCAGCTCGGAGCGGCTGCGTGGCGTCCGGATCTTTGATATCAGCGACATTACCAAGCCCCGCAACGTCGGCAACGTGCAGACCTGCCGCGGGTCACACACGCACAGCCTGCTGGTAGATCCGAAAGACGCGGAGAACGTGTACGTCTACGTGTCGGGCTCCTCGCACGTCAGACCCGAAAGCGAGCTTCCCGGCTGCGTCAGTGCTCCACGGGACCCCAACTCCGCGCTGTTCCGGATCGAGGTCATCAAGGTACCGCTGGCCAGCCCCGCCCAGGCCGCCATCGTCAGCTCGCCCCGCATCTTCCAGGACTTGGTGGCTCCCCCAACCCATGGAGAGGCTCCGGAGGATATCGCCGCCAAGAACAGGCAGCTGGCTGAGGCGAAGGCTGCGGGTCACTTCACGGCTGTTATCGAGGGCGAGGAGACTGTGGTGCCACCGGAGTTCGCGGCGGCGATGCTGGACAGCCTAGTCGCGGCACGGGGAGGAACAGGTGCTCCAACGGGGGCTGACAGCGCGGCGCTCCGGCAGGCGCTACCCCAACTCGTCGAAGCCATGGTCAAGGCCCATGCGGCCGAGATGCCGGACTCTACCGCCGGGCCAACGCAGTGCCACGACATCACTCTCTATCCGGCGATCGGGATGGCAGGCGGCGCCTGCGAAGGGTATGGTCTGCTGCTGGATATCCGTAATCCAACTCAGCCGGTTCGTATCGACGAGGCTGCCGATTCGAACTTCTCCTACTGGCACTCGGCCACCTTCAACAACGACGGTACCAAGATCCTGTTCTCGGACGAATGGGGTGGCGGTAGCCAGGCGAAATGCCGGCCAACCGACAAGCCCGAGTGGGGAGCTGACGCGATCTTCACCATCCAGAATCGGAAAATGGAATTCCAGAGCTACTACAAGCTGCCGGCGCCACAGACGCCTGAGGAGAACTGCGTAGCTCACAACGGGTCGCTGATTCCGATTCCGGGACGAGACGTGATGGTTCAGGCCTGGTATCAGGGCGGTATATCGGTGTTTGACTGGACCGATCCAAAGAACCCGAAGGAGATCGCCTTCTTCGACCGGGGTCCGGTGGACTCCACCCGAATGGAGAGCGGTGGCTCATGGTCGGCGTACTGGTATAATGGCGTCATCGTTAGTTCCGAGATTGCGCGTGGTCTCGACATCATGGAGCTCGTGCCGAGCGGCCTCATTTCGCAGAACGAGCTGGATGCAGCAAAGTCGGTGAAGTTCGAGTATTTGAACACCCAGGGGCAGCAGAAGTTCGTGTGGCCGAAGAGCTTCTCGCTGGCCAGGGCCTATCTCGATCAGCTCGAGCGGGTCCAGGGCATGGAGACAGGTAAGATCGCGGAAGTACGCACCGCGCTGGCGAGCGCGGAGAAGGCCGGCGGTATGGAGCGCCGGGAAGTGCTCGACCGACTGGTGGCCGATCTCGCCAGCGAGGTAAGTGATACCAGAGACTCCGCCAAGGTACGGCTGCTGGCGGCCACCGTTTCACAGCTGGCGGACGAACCGAATTTGGCCTCCCGGCAATAGTTGCTGAAGTCGCCTCAT
>DATFFX010000467.1:0-7722 GCA_035249825.1 Gemmatimonadales bacterium
CGGCTGAAGCCGAGGACTGCCTGCTGGACTACGAAGGCGTGGTCGAGAAGGGATCGATGCTCGGCTCGGCCGGCATGATCGTCATGGACGACACCACCGACATGGTCTACCAGATCTGGCGCTTGGCGCGCTTCTATGCTCACGAGTCGTGCGCTCAGTGTACTCAGTGTCGCGAGGGAACCGCCTGGAGCACTCGAATCCTGGAGCGCATCCTCGCGGGGAAGGGAAAGCAGGAGCACTTCCAGCTCCTGCTCGACCTCTCGGACAACATGACCGGCAAGACCATCTGCGTGTTGAGCGATTCCTGTGCGGCCCCGATCGTGAGCGGAATTCAGAAGTTCAGACAGGAATTCGAGGCCTACATCCAAGGGGCTAGAGAGCCGGCCCTGGTTGCAGTTTGAATAATGCAAACTGCTTTACCACGAAGCCACGAAAGTCACGAAGATTCACAAAGAACAGCAGAACTGATGCTCTACTGGTCCTTCGTGTTCTTCGTGCCTTCGTGGTAAAAGCTTTTGAAGGATCTTTATGGCAGACGAATCAGTAAATGTGACGATTGACGGAATGCAGGTGAGTGTCCCCAAGGGCACTACCGTCATCGAAGCTGCCAAGCAGGCCGGCATCCTGGTGCCGCACTATTGCTACCATCCGTCGCTGCCGTCGCCGGCCAACTGCCGGATGTGCCTGGTCGAGGTAGAGAAGGCGCCCAAGCTGATGCCGGCATGCGTGACCGCAGTCGCTGAAGGTCAGGTCGTCCACGTCGATAGCGAGAAAGCCAGGAAGGCCCGCGAAGGCGTGCTCGAGCTTCTGCTCATCAACCATCCGCTCGACTGCCCCATCTGCGACCAGTCCGGCGAGTGCGAGCTCCAGGACTTTGTGTTCCAGGAGGGCCGCGCCGGAACCCGCTACTCCGACTATCCCAAGCGATACAACCCGGTGGAGGATTTCGGCCCCGATGTCCTCTATGTCCCCAACCGCTGCATTCTCTGCACCCGCTGCGTGCGCTTCATGGAAGACGTGGCACTGGATCCGGTGCTCAATGTGTCCGAGCGCGGCGACCGTGCCTATATCGGCATCTCCGCCGACCAGGCGCTCGAGCATCCATGGGCCGGTAACGTGGTGGACCTCTGCCCGGTCGGCTCGCTTCTTTCGAAGGACTTCCTGCACAAGGCGCGCGCCTGGGACCTCGACAAGACGGCAAGCGTGTGTCCCGGATGCACTCAGGGGTGCAACATCAGCATCGATACCCGTGACGAGAACGTGGTCCGGTTCCGTCCGCGGCCGAATCTCGAGGTCAATCGGCATTTCATGTGCGACTATGGGCGGATGAACTACCGCTGGCTCAATCGCGGTGACCGGATCGAGGCGCCGCTGGTGCGAGACGGAGGGCGTCACGTCGCAACCGACTGGGACACCGCGCTGGACCGACTGGGGCAGCTGGTGCGTGGCACATCGGGCTCCGCGGTCATCCTGGCAAGCGGCAGAGCTTCGACCGAGTCGCTCGGGCTGGTGCGTCACATGCTGGACCGCCTCAGCGTCACTGCCGTGGTGCAGGTGCCCATCGGTGAAGAGGCACCTCTGGCGGCTATTCCCAATCTCGCGCTCAGGGCCGAGCGGACTCCGAATCTTGCCGGAGCCGAGCTGGTGGGGTACGGCTCGGATTGGACCTCGGGCCTTATGGAGCTGGCGACCGCTGGACTCTTGATCGTGCTCGATGCCGAGCTCTCGGAGTCAGATCTCGATCTCATCGGCAAATCGCCCGCGAGCCTCGTGGTGATGAGCACAATCTTCCCCGAAGGCCTCCGCACCGCCGAGCTCGTGCTCCCGGTTACGACCATGGCCGAGGAGAACGGCACCTACGTCAATCGGGACCGCAGGGTTCAGCGCTACAACCAGGCCCGGTCACAGCCTGGTATGGCCCGTCCCGCGTGGTGGATCGCGGGCGAGGTGATTGCGGGCCCCGGCCCCGATGCGTCGGCTCCATCGACCGCCGCGGAGGCCTTTCAGCTGCTGGGCGAACGCTGGCCGGTGTTCTCCACTACCAGCTATAGCGACATGGGATATACCGGACGGGTCCTCGCCGAGAATGCAGCCGCAGCCGGCGGTAGCCGTGCCTCAGCTGTGGGTGTTTCATGACGCCTGAGATGAAGGGCTTTCTGCTGCTCAGCGTCATCAAGATTCTGGTGGTATTCACTGTTCTCATGGTAGGCGTGGCGCTCCTGACGCTGATGGAGCGGAAGGTGAGCGCCTGGATGCAGAACCGGCGTGGCCCCAACCGGGTTGGCCCGGCCGGCCTGCTACAGCCGGCTGCGGACGGCCTCAAGAATATTCTCAAGGAAGAGACCTTCCCTGCGATGGCCAACCGGGGGCTCTTCCTGCTCGCGCCGGCCATCTCGTTCATCCCGGCTTTGCTCCTGTTCGCCGTGATTCCATTCGGCGCTCCGTTACCGCTGGATTTCGACTTTACCCTGGGGCCATTGGGGCGCTTCGTTCATCACGGACCCATGCCCATGGTGGTGGCCGACCTGCCGATCGGGTTCCTCTTCGTGCTGGCCATCAGCTCCCTGGGTATCTACGGGATAGCGCTGGCAGGCTGGTCCTCCAACAGCAAGTACGCCCTGCTCGGGGGGCTCAGGGCCAGTGCCCAGATGGTCTCCTATGAGGTTGCCATGGGGCTGAGCCTGATACCGGTCCTGCTCATGTCCGGCAGTGTGAGCCTTTCGGCGATTGTGCGCGACCAGCAGATGGGCCTCTGGTACGTCCTCCCGCTCTTCCTTTCCTTCTTCATCTTTTTGATAGCGGGTTTTGCGGAGACCAACCGGCTTCCGTTCGACATGCCCGAGGCCGAATCGGAGCTGATCGCCGGGTATCACACCGAGTACAGCGCCATGAAGTTCTCCTTCTTCTTCATCGCCGAGTACTCCAACGTGGTGACTGTCTGCGCCATGGTCACGACCATCTTCTTTGGGGGCTGGGACATTCCCTTCACGCACTGGGATGAGGCCGGCGGAGTTCTCCAGACCATTGCCACAGCCGGGTTCTTCTTCCTCAAGGTGATGTTCTGGATCTTCTTCGTCATGTGGATCCGCTGGACCTTGCCCCGTTTCCGTTACGACCAGCTGATGGCGCTCGGCTGGAAGGTGCTAATGCCGCTGGCCCTGGCCTACATCATGTTGGTGTGCGTGGCGATCTACGTGATCCGCAGCGTCTTCGGCATCGCCGACCCGATTTACCAGGGTCTCGCGCTGTTTGGTCTCAGTCTCATTGTCGGGATTCTCGTGTTCGGGTTCCTCGACCGGGGCGTGTTCATCAAAGGCTCCGCTCGGCAGCGGCTCACTCTCGATGCGCGCGCACGGCGCGCCACGGTGACATCCTGATGGCAATCGGCGTCAAGGTCCTGCAGCGCCCCGAGCGGGAGGTGAGTTACGTTCGGGCGACACTCAAGGGAATGGCACTCACCTTCAAGCACATGTTCGAGAAGAAGGTGACCATGCAGTATCCCGAGGAAAAGAGCACCGGCAGCGATCACGGGATGGGGCAGTGGAGCCTGTCTCAGCGCTGGCGGGGCACCCACCGAATGCTCACCGACGAGCAGGGCCGCTCGAAATGCGTCGCCTGCGGGTTGTGCCCCCAGATCTGTCCGGCCAACTGTATCAAGCTGGTGCCGGGAGAGGATGAGCGGGGCGACCGCTATCCGTTGATTTACGAGATCGACGAGTTCCGCTGCATCTTCTGCGGTTACTGCCAGGAGGTTTGCCCCGAGGAGGCGATACACGTGGGGGTGCACTACGAGAACTCGGAATACAGCCGTGACCGGTTCGTCTACGACCTGGAGCGCCTTTCGTCCCAGACTCACGCCGTCTCGACGCTCTGGGATCCGGCGGATCCCAAGGGTGAGTAGATGACCGAAGTCGTGTTTTACATCTTCGCGACCATCGCGGTGCTTTCAGCCGCGCTGTGTATCCTGCAGAGAAGTCCAATGGTATCGGCCCTCTGGCTGATCTCCACGATGTTCTGCCTGGCCGCCATCTACGTCCTCCTCAACGCGCAGTTCATCGCCGCCATTCAGGTGCTGGTGTACGCCGGCGCCATCATGGTGCTCTTTCTGTTCGTAATCATGCTGCTCAATCTGAGTCATGCCGAACCCGACATGCGCGGCCCCTCCAGCATGGCAGCGGCGCTCGTCATTGTGGGACTCCTGTCGGTCGAGCTGCTCGCCTTGACGAGGTATACCCCACGGCGGCTGGCGGGCGAACTTTCGCAGTGGCCCACCTTCACCGATCCGGCAACGGCATTCGTGGCTGGTCAGGTGACTCAGCAGGAGACCGCGGCACGTGGCGTGGTCGGCGCGCTCGCGGGACCGTTATTCCAGGTGTACCTGATCCCCTTCGAGATTACATCGGTCCTGCTGCTTGCGGCGATCGTCGGGGCCGTGGTGCTCGCCAAGCGGAACGTCTGATGCTGCTCGGTCCTGCCCTCGCCCTCTCGGCCATCCTCTTCAGCCTTGGGGTGGCCGGCGTTCTGTTGCGCCGCAACGCCATCGTGCTGTTCATGTGCATCGAGCTGATGCTGAATGCCGTCAACCTGAGCTTCGTCGCACTGGCCCAGCTGCACGGGGCCAGTGGCCACATCATGGTCTTCTTCGTGATGACCGTGGCCGCGGCCGAGGCCGCCGTGGGCCTGGCCATCATCATCGGGATCTTCCGGCACAAGCAGTCGGTGGACCTGGGGAACATCAACTTGCTTCGGGGATGATGAGTCATTTGTCAGAAGCTGTCATCCTGAGCCAGGCGGTCATCCTGAGCCAACTCGTCATCCTGAGCCAGCTTGTCATCCTGAGCGCAGCGAAGGATCTCTCCGGAGAGATCCTTCGGTCGCCTTCGCTCCGCTCAGGGTCCCTCAGGATGACACGAGCGGGTATACAGACATGATTTCACTCGTCTGGCTCACCGTCGCCCTGCCGCTCGCCGGATTTCTGGTGAACGGCGCCCTCTCTATCCGCCGCCCTGGCGCGAAGAACGCCGTTTCCCTGGTCGGCGTCGGAGTGCTGCTTGCCGCCTTCGTGGTGGCACTCGCGATCTTTATCGAGCTCTGGCTGAACCCACCGCACGCGCCGTACATCGTCAACCTCTGGCGCTGGATGCCGGTCGGCCCCCTGCAGCTGGAGTTCGCATTCCAGGTGGATCAGCTGTCAGCGGTCATGCTGCTGGTGGTCACCGGGGTCGGCAGTCTGATTCATCTCTTCAGCGTCGGTTACATGAAGGCCGATCCAGGATACGCCCGGTATTTCGCGTACCTGAACCTGTTCGTGGTCTTCATGCTGGTGCTGGTGCTGGGGTCGAGCTTCCCCGTCATGTTCATCGGCTGGGAAGGGGTAGGGCTCTGCTCCTACCTGCTGATCGGGTTCTGGTTCAACGACAAGGTGAACGCCGATGCAGGCAAGAAGGCGTTCATCGTGAACCGGATCGGCGATTTCGGGTTCATGGTTGCCATGTTTCTCATCTGGCACCACCTGGGCACCCTGACCTTCACCGGTATGGTGGAAAAGGCGCCCGCGGTTTTCGCGTCCGGCAGCGCGATCGTTACCGCAATTACCCTCTTCCTCTTCCTCGGCTGTACCGGCAAGTCGGCGCAGATTCCGCTGTACACCTGGCTCCCCGACGCGATGGCCGGGCCGACGCCGGTCTCCGCTTTGATCCACGCCGCAACGATGGTCACCGCGGGCGTCTATCTGGTGGCGCGGACCAACGTCCTGTTCGCGCTGGCCCCGCTCTCGAGCACCGTCGTCGCGGGTATCGGTGCGCTGACCGCGCTGTTCGCCGCTACCATCGCCCTGCGGCAGTACGACATCAAGAAAGTGCTGGCCTATTCCACGGTCTCTCAACTGGGCTACATGTTCATCGGCGTGGGCACCGGAGCGTATGCCTCCGGCATCTTCCACCTGGTGACACACGCCTTCTTCAAGGCGCTGCTCTTCCTGGGAGCCGGCAGCGTCATCCATGCCATGCATCACGCCTATCATGCGACGCACTCGGATGCCGATGCTCAGGACATGCGGAACATGGGCGGACTCAAGCAGTACATGCCCGTCACCTTCTGGCTCATGCTCATAGCAACCCTGGCAATCGCGGGGATCCCGCCGTTCTCCGGTTTCTTCTCCAAGGATGAGATATTGGCGGCAGCCTTTGCCCGGGCCGGGGATATGCCGATCTACTACCTGTTCTACGCCATGGGGATTGTGGCGGCGCTGCTGACCGCGTTCTACATGGCCCGGCTGCTCACCATGACATTCCTGGGCGACAATCGAACCGGCGAACAGGAGCGGCACCACCTGCATGACGCGCCCGCAGTAATGACGGGACCGCTCATCGTTCTCGGCGTGTTGAGCGCAGCCGGAGGGCTCATCAACCTGCCGCCGCTGGTCGGCGGCGGTGCGCTGCTCGAGCACTGGCTCGAGCCGGTGACCGCTGCGGCGCACCAGTTCTTCGCCCTGGAAATGCCCCATGGCCGGACCGAGTACTTCCTGGTCGGCGGGGCAGTGCTCGTAGGAGTACTCGGTCTCCTGGCGGGATATCGCCTGACCCTGGGGAAACCAACGCCGACAGCGGCGGCAGCGCCGGACGACACCGGGTTCGCCCGGGTGCTGAACCGGAAATACTACGTGGACGAGATTTACGATGGCCTGATCGTACGGCCGCTGGTCTGGCTTTCCCGGACCGTTCTCTGGCGCGGGGTGGATCAGGGCATCGTGGACGGAGTCGCCGTCAACGGCACGGCCAGGTTCTCGCGCGGCCTGGGCTGGATCGGCAGCCGCCTGCAAACCGGGCAGGTGGGCGTCTACGTCGTCTTGTTTCTCGCTGGCGCGCTCTGGATCCTGCACGCCATGACCAGGTGACCGCGCAATGACCGAGTTTCTCGCCTCGATCAACTACTCCCAGTGGATACTGCACGTGCTGGTGTTGCTGCCGCTGGCAGGAGCGGTACCGGTGCTTCTGGGTGACGAGCGGAGTGCCAGGCGCATGGCGCTGGTGGTCACATCGCTCGTGTTTCTGCTTTCCGCCGGCCTCTGGTGGGCATTCGACGCCCACGATGGCGGCATGCAGTTCGTCTCCAGTGCGCCGTGGATCCCTCGCTGGGGGATCAGCTACCGGGTTGGCATCGACGGCATCTCCCTCTTCATGGTACTTCTGACCACGGCGATGATGCCGCTCAGCGTGCTGGCCAGCTGGTGGCAGATCGACCGCAGCCAGCGCGCGTTCTACGCCCTCATGCTGGCGCTGTCGACCGGACTCATCGGCGTTTTTATCGCGCTGGATCTGGTCGTGTTCTATGTGTTCTTCGAGGTCATGCTGATCCCGATGTACTTCATCATCGGAATCTGGGGTGGCACCAATCGCCTCTACGCGGCCATCAAGTTTTTCATCTATACCATGGCCGGCTCACTCCTGATGCTGGTCGCGATCGTGGTGATGGCCTGGAAGATTGCCGACACCACCGGTACCCTCTCGTTCGCTTATCAGCACCTGCTGGAGAACGCGGGCAGTCTCGGGTCCCTGGCGCCGTGGCTCTTCGCCGCATTCGCCCTGGCCTTCGCCATCAAAGTGCCGATCTTCCCACTGCACACCTGGCTCCCCGACGCGCACGTGGAAGCACCCACGGCGGGGAGCGTGCTCCTGGCGGCGATCATGCTCAAGATCGGGACGTACGGCTTTCTGCGGTTTG
>DATFFX010000468.1:0-4063 GCA_035249825.1 Gemmatimonadales bacterium
TCCTGGAGCGATGGTGGTGCCCGCAGCCACACGCTAGTGGCGGGTGACTTGCCGGACACCGTGACGGCGCGGATGGCGACTGCCTACCAGCTCCGCATGAGCGTGCGAGGTGCAGCTCCCGCGGCGGTGACCTCGGGCGTGGCCGGAGACATTGGGTCCGGAGTGTACCTTGCCGAAGGCACCAGCGTGTCCCTGCGAGCGGCTCCACAGGCCGATGCTGTCTTTCTGAACTGGACCGGGGACACAACGTCAATCAGTCCCACGCTCACCTTACGAATGCTGCGCCCCTTCAGCGTTGCCGCGAACTTTATCGTGGCGCAAAACGTGGCCTTGCATGACGCTGCGGATGCGCTATTCGGAACCTCAGCCCTTGGCACGCCTCAAGGTGTCTTCATGGATGCAGCCGGGAACCGGAACGGGGTGTACGATCTGGGAGACTTCCTGGCGGCCGTTGAACGCTCGGCGGGCTTGGTGGCGTCCGGCGCCGGGTTGACGCGGAGTCCCGAGTGAGGGTCTCCCGATTCGTGGTTCCGGCTTGCTTGCTGGTCCTTGCCGCCGGCTGCTCCAACAGCACCGGTCCGACAGCGGGCATCCTGAATGTGACGTTGGCCAGTCCCCACTCCGATGATGGAGCCGTGTTGTTGCAGCTCTCCGGAGGCCCGGTGGACTCCATTGAATCGATAGGCTACCCGGTATACTCGGCTCGGATGGGCCCTGACGCCGTGAAGCTCATCGTGACCGGCAACCTCGCCGCCGGAGCCATCGCGCGGATCCACGTCCCCGACCTTCGGCAGGCCTCCCGCTACAATGCGCGGCTCGACCAGGTTGCGGCCCGGGTAACCTATGCTCAGCATGATCCGGCTGAACATTCTGTGACCCTGCTTCCCTGAAGACCTGATTCGGGACTGAACGGAGGCTTACATTGCTCATCACGGCCCGTGCGAAACAACTTGACTTGGTTCGGAGATCATCCGAGCTTACCTCAGACGATGCCATACTTCAGCGAAATCCACCGTCGATCTTTCCTGCGAGCCTGCACCGCGACAGCGATCGGACTTGTTGCGGGCAGTACCGCAGTCAATCGGGTCCTGGCTGCAACCCGGCTTGTAACCGATCCGGAAGACCCTGAGGTACCCAACGAAGAGGTCGCCCGAATCCTTGACCGGATTGCCGGTGGGCGCCCGATCCGCCGGGGGCACGTGAGCCTCGATATGCCGGTAGTAGCCGAAGATGGCCGGGTTGTGCCGGTGATGATCGAGAGCGATCTGCCTATGACAGCCGAGAGATACGTCAAGGCGGTCCACCTCATTGTCGATCATAATCCGGACGCGCACCTTGCGGCGTTTCACCTGACCCCGGCCGTTGGCTCAGTATCGATCTCCACCCGCATCAAGATGAAGCGTACAACCTGGGTCCGGGCGATTGTGGAGACGAATGACGGTGCAGTGTGGGCGGACTACAGCAGGGTTCGTGTCAGCCTCAACGGGTGCGGATGATGACCTATACTATCGGGGAAGCCAGGATCAAGGTGCCGGACCGCATTAGTCGCGGTGACCTGATCACCGTAAACTCTATTGTTTCCCATCCGATGGATACCGGTTTCTTCCGCAACGCCGATGGCGATCCCATTCCAGCATACTTCATCAAACAAGTCGTGGTCACTTACGACGGCGCTGAAGTGGCCCGTTTCGAGTGGACCTCCGGAATCAGCCGCGACCCGGTAGTGAGCTTTACCCTCCGGGCCGAGAAGGAAGCTCCTCTGACCATGCTCTGGACCGACAGCAAAGGCGCTACATTCAAGCAATCGGTGAACATCAGCTTCGCCGCCGCCTGATCCATCCGGCCATACGGCCGGCTCTCCCATCCTGTTCGGCCTACCGTGCTTTTTCCCATCACTGGTTCATACGCATTTCTCCTGGCAGCAGCACCCGCACTTGCGGGTATCTGGCTTGCGTTTGGACCAACCGTCCCCCGTCTGCTGGCGCCTGGTGTGTACGCCGCGGTGGGGGACACTGGTCGCGGATCGGAGGGGCGGCCAAACGCCGGCTTCGTGGTGACGGACTCGGGAGTCGTGGTGATAGACGCGTTGGCGAGTCCTCGGCAAGCTGAGCAACTCGTCGAGCAGATACGATCTGTAACCCGCCGTCCAGTGAAGTGGGTCGTCCTCACCCATCACCATCCGGATCATCACTTTGGGATCATCGTGTTTCGACGATTGGGCGCCAAGGTGATCGCCCATCCCGATCGAAGGACGCTGGCCTCTGAGGGCGGAGAGGATGCGCTGGTGGCTGACTGGGTCCGGGTGGTTGGACTGGACGCCATGAGAGGGTTCGAATTTGCCAACAAGCCGGATCGTCCGGTTACTGGCACCGACACGCTCTTGCTGGGTGGACGTACCATCGTGATCCAACATCCCGGAACCGCGCATTCAGCCGGAGACCTCATCGTCTGGCTCCCGGAGGAGCGGGTTCTCTTTGCCGGTGATCTGCTGGTCGAGGATGCAGTGACGATGGTGGTAGACGGCAACTCGGGCACTCTTATCAGCGCCCTTGAACTTATCGAGAACCTCAACCCCAGGGCCGTTGTACCAGGTCACGGGGCAATTCCGGCCCGGCCGCTGGCGCTCGTAACCCGTACCCGGGACTACATCATCGGCCTTCGCTCCGACATGCGCTCCGCCATCGAGCGGGGTGCGTCCATGGGACGAGCCCTGGCTGCTCTCCCACCAGCCGATGAGACCCGCCCTGTCTCACTGAATTCCCGCCGCCGGCGCAACGCAGTTCGAGTGTACCTGGAAGAGGAAAGAGCCTACATGGGGCTGGATTCCACCCGATGATTGCCCTGCCGGGCTTGGCTGGCGTTCTGGGGCTCAGCGTGGCCCTGTCGTGTGCCTCCGGTCCCGCTGCGCAGAAAACTGCCGACCCCACGGATGCGTCATCAGGAAAGCTCCCGTCCCTCGTTTCTACCGAGCAGTTATCGCAATGGCAGCGGGAGCGACGAATCAGCTTGATCGATGTCAGGTCAGAGGCATCCACGTATCTGAAGGGACACCTTCCTGGTGCGGTTTATCTCAATGTCGAGACGTTGAGAGCGAGTGAAGGAGGTGTTCCGGTCCAGCTCCTGTCGGCGCGCGCATACCGGGAACTATTCGCCAGGCTTGGCCTTCACCAGAACATACCGACCGTTATCTACAGCGCGGGGGAGACAGGCAACATCGACGCGACCTTCGTAGCCTGGCTACTGGCGGGCTTCGGTTTGCCCAGCGTGTACGTCCTGAATGGCGGATACTTCAAATGGGAACTGGAGCACCGGCCGATCGCTCAGAAGTATCCCGACATTGCTGAAACCTCGTTTCCCGACGTCCCGTTTCATCCCGAGCGTGCCTCGCTCGAGGAGGTGCGCCGGGCGGTCGCTACTGGTAACGCTGTGCTGGTTGATGCCCGACCTCGCGAGCAGTTCGTGGGCGAGGCCGGTGCCCAGATGCGCCGGGGGCACATACCAGGCGCGATCAGCCACTATTGGCAGAACGATTTGACGCAAGTTGGCTTTGGTCACGTTTGGAAGGCGCCGGCGGAGCTTCGCACTGGCTATGAGGCGCAAGGGATCACGCCTGACAAAAACATCATCGCCTATTGCAACAGCACCACGGAAGCGAGCCACGTCCATTTTACCCTGCGATACCTGTTGGGATATCCGCGGGTGCGAATCTACGTTGGCTCCTGGACCGAGTGGGCGGAACGGGACGACCTACCAGTCGAGGCGGGTGAGCGGGGCAGCAGTGAAGCCATTAGGAAGGATGAAGGGGCCGGAAGCTGATCCGAGCTTCGGCCCCTTCGCTGTGCTCAGGGTGACACCTGTTCACCCGATTACTGACTTAGCATCGCAATCCCGCTCCTGAGCTGCCCCGGGCGCCAGATTCGACCACCCTTCATGACCCACTCGACCGTTTCAAGATTGTCGATGTCTTCGAGTGGATTCTTGGCCAGCATCACCAGGTCCGCATAGCGTCCGGCCTGAATAGTCCCCAGTCGGCGTGCCGGCTCGCCGCCCAGGGCACGGGCTG
>DATFFX010000469.1:0-3009 GCA_035249825.1 Gemmatimonadales bacterium
GGAGAATCTCCACCGGGGGCCCGGCATCGTTGGGTGGATCCAGCAACTCGGCAGGTGGTCCAGCCCAGGTATCGTGAGTCCACCCTCCCCCCCAGGTGGTACCCCACAGGCCGCGATTTACGGAGTAGGTGCTCGAACTCGGCGGAATGGGGAAACCACGAGCGCTCAGAAAGGCCATGGCCTGCTCCCGGTGGACACCCTCATCCCTGATGGGCGTCACGATCTGGAGCTCAGGGGCGAGCACGCGGAGGGCTACGTCGAAGCGGACCTGATCGTTCCCCGCCCCGGTCGAGCCGTGTGCGAGGGCACGCGCGCCAATCCGTCTGGCGGTATCGACCAGGGAGAGCGCCTGCTGAGTCCGCTCCGCGGCCACACTGAGCGGGTACACCTCCCCCCTGAGAACATTGCCCTGAATCAGAAAGCGGACGAAGCGATCGTACACCTCCTGACGGGCGTCGATCTCGTGGTGCTCGACGGCGCCCACCGCGCGGGCCTGGTTCCTGATCGCAGTACGGTCCTGCTGCGTGGAGCCGCCGGTATCGACGTAGATGGTGTGTACGGCCCATCCGGCGTCCGAGAGCCGGGGCACGCAGTAGGAGGTGTCTAACCCGCCGGAAAACGCGAGGGCTAGAGAGTGTGCAGTGTGCATATTGCATAAGTATGCATTATTGTCGCGCAGGCACAAGACCTTTGCGTCGATTGCAGGATGGGGGTCTTGCGGGCGTGCGGGGGAGGGCCGTAGGGCAGGCGACGGGGCCTCTCTTACCACCGTGGTAACAGAGGCCCGCTGGCTGTCAGCCTGATGAGATGCCGGTATCCAGATCGTGCACGTACAACGCGGAGCCGAAGCCGCCGGACGATTCGCTCACGACGTCCCGCATGAGATCCAGTGCCTCTCGCAGGCTGGGGGAGAAGGCGTACTCGAGTGCGAGCGGCGCGGGCTCACCGTCCCGGGTTTCGGGGAGATAGGCGGTGAGGAATCGGTCGACAATAACAGGGGGTATTTCTCGCTGAGCAGGATGGGGCAGGCCGTGGCGACGTTCAATTCCGGAGAGGAGGCGCTCCGCCACGAAGAGGCGCTCCTGTTCAAGGACGGCAGGAAGCATCACATAGTTCCTCAACTCGTATCGCCGGTCGTCTGGCGCGCGACCGACAGGTTTCCGGATTCGGGCGACGCCAGCCGCCTCGGTATGTACCAATGCGAAAACCGAGCACACTACGTAAGAGAAGAAAGACCGAAAAACCCACTGGATCGCCACGCGGCCCTACGGCCGCTCGCGATGACTGTGCCTATTTCGGCAACGCCGGGCCCGACCCAGCCCCGGTTTGTGCCACTGCCTTTGCGATCAGATCGAGATCGTCCAGCGTCAGTTCGAGTGTGGCCGCCGCAATCCACCCGTCAACCTGAGCCGGCGACCGAGCTCCGACGATCGCTCCGGTAACACCACGCCACGCGAGCGTCCAGGCGATCGCGACGGCACTGACCGAGGTTTCGTACTGGCTTGCAATCTGACGCAGCCCGTCCCTCAACGCCAGATTTCGCCCCAGCCGCGGCTGCTTGAAATCGGATGAGCGACGCCGCCAGTCATCGGCAGCAAGCGACTCGACTCGCTTCGGCGAGAACTGATCGGTGAGCAGACCTGACTGCAATGGACTATAGCCGATGACGCCGGTGCCGTGCGCGGCGCACCAGGGGATCTCCGCTTCGGCCGCCTGTCTGCGAATGAGTGAGAAAGGCGGCTGCAGTGAATCGACGTGTCGAATGGCCTCACAGCGCTCGAGCTTATCGACAGCGAAGTTCGAGACGCCCGCGGCGAGCACCTTTCCCTCTTCCACCAGACGCGTCATCGTTTCCCAGGAGTCCTCGACCGCAGTCCCGGTCTGGTCGGGCCAGTGAAACTGGTAGAGATCTATCCGTTCGACCCCGAGCCGCCGCAGCGAAGCCTCGCACTCGCGGCGGATCGACTCCGGCCGGAGCACCTGGCGCGGAGGCGCCTCAGGATGGAGTTCGTCCCACACCATACCGCACTTGGTGAAGATCAAAGGGCGACTGCCTCTCGGGATTTCCGCGATGGCGCGACGGACGACCTCCTCCGAGTGACCCAGGCCGTACACCGCGGCCGTGTCGATCCAGTTGATGCCCTGATCGACGGCGTGCCGAATCGTCGCTACCGAGTCATCGTCGTCCTGAGGTCCCCAGCCGAAGGCCCAGCCACCCCCACCTACTGCCCACGCACCGAACCCCACGGTGCTCAGGTGCAGTTCCGTCTTACCCAGCCTCCGGGTTGGAAGAGTCGCTATCATCTCTGAGCTACTCAGTTAGGTATGGGACAGCAATGATCTGCAACATCATGGACTATGCCTGAAGCAGAGTCGGTGAGCGTAGACACTTCCGTTCCCCACCCCGAGCCGGCCACAGGCACGTATGCCCGGAGCATCGGCCCGTTCTCGGGAACCATGATGGTCGTCGGCGGAATCATCGGCTCGGGAATCTTCTTGAACCCCGCTCTGGTAGCCGAGCGGGTAAGGACCGCTGAGATTACCCTGCTGGTCTGGGTACTGGGTGGCGGGATTGCCCTGATCGGATCGCTGGTGTTTGCCGAGCTGGGGGCGCGGCGGCCGGTTGCTGGAGGGGGGTATGTCTACCTTCGTGATGCGTATGGGAGGCTTCCCGCCTTCCTGTACGCCTGGACGCTGCTGCTGGTAATTGCGACCGGCGCCATTGCCGCCGTCGCGGTAACCTTCGCGGGCTATATGGGGACGCTTCTGCACCTTGGTCCGGCCTCCCAGCTCCCGCTGGCTATCGGTGCGATCGTGCTCCTGTCAGGGATCAATTACCTGGGTGTAAAACCCGGCGCAATAACTCAGAACGTCCTCACGATCCTGAAGCTGGGCGCCCTGGCGGTTCTGATCGTGGCCGGGCTCTTCCTTTCACCGGCCGCTCATCACCCTGAATCACTGTCGCCTCTGCCGCAGCAACAGCTTCTCCTGGGTATAGGCGCGGCTCTC
>DATFFX010000470.1:0-2396 GCA_035249825.1 Gemmatimonadales bacterium
CGACGGAGCGCAGCGACCGAAGCAATCGCGAAGGTGGCTGCGGGATCACCACGCGGGCCAAGGCCCGCTCGCGTTGACTGATATCCGTAAAGTCGGTGTGGTCGGCTGCGGTCTGATGGGCAGCGGCATCGCCCAGAGCGCCGCGGCTGCGGGATTCGACACCGTGGTGCGCGACGTGTCACAGGAGCTGCTGGACCGCGGACGGGCAGGAATCCTGAAATCTTTGGGCCGGTTGGTTGAACGGGGTAAGCTGGCGGGGGAAGCTCGGAATGAAACCCTGTCAAGAATTCGATTCGTAACCGATCCAGCCGAGCTCCAGGATCGAGATATCGTCATCGAGGCTGTCACCGAGGAGCTGGAGCTCAAGAATCGGCTCTGGGAGGAGTTGGACCGTTTGTGCCCGGCTCCGGTCATCTTCGCATCCAACACCTCCAGCCTGACGATTGCAGCGATGGCCCGAACAACGAGCCGGCCCGACCGCTTCGTGGGATTGCACTTCTTCAATCCGGTTCCTCTGATGCCGCTGGTCGAGGTTGTTCGTGCGCCGACCACCAGCCTGAAGACATTCGACACCGCCTACGCGTTTGCCGAGGCGCTCGGCAAGGAACCGGTTGCGACGACCGATACCCCCGGATTCATCGTCAACCTGCTTCTGGTTCCTTATCTGCTCGATGCCGTAAGGGCTCTGGAGCGGGGCACGGCCTCGACGGCGGACATCGACCGGGCCATGCAGTTGGGGTGTGGGCACCCCAAGGGTCCGCTGTTGCTGTTGGATTTCATCGGCCTGGATACAGTCGTGCGGATCGCGGACATCATGCATGAGGCCTACGGTGAGCAGCGCTATGAGGCCCCGCCGCTCCTGCGGCGCATGGTTACCGACGGCCACCATGGGCGGAAGAGCGGCAGGGGGTTTTATGATTATGCCCTCGACCCACCTATGCCTGTTGACATGAACTAAAGCAAACGTGAACAGTCAGCGGTAAACGGTGAACAGGGCCCGCCTCCATCCCGTTTACTGTTCACTGTTCACCGTTCACGTTCTTGGAGACCCAATGCTCGGCTACGACTGGCCCCGACTCCACGCAGCCCTGAACGACCTCCCGATCGCGCTGCTCCTGGCGGCCGTTCTCTTCGACCTGCTGGCGCTCGGCACCCGCCGGGAATCCTTCAGGCTGGTGAGCTTCTGGACGTTGATCATCGGCGCGGTGGGCGGAGTTGCCGCGGTGTTGTCGGGACTCCAGGCGGAAGAGAACATCTCCCATGGGGATGCGGTCCATCGGGTAATGGAAACACACGAACTGCTCGCGTTCGTGACCCTCGGAGTGTTTGGTGTCCTGGCGCTGTGGAGAATTCTACGGGAGAGGCGCATGGGCTCAGGTGAGCGTGTGGTGGGCGTCATCCTCTCGATTGCCGGCGCAGGGGTTCTGTTTGCTACCGGGCTATATGGAGGCAGGCTGGTATTCGATCATGCTGCCGGGATTCCCAGCGAGGCCCTCCTGGGAGAACTGCAGGAGAGGAACAGGGAGCACAGCCATGAGGCGGGTCGGGAACACCCTCATCCGGCAGCGGATTCATCGGCCGGGAAGACAGCCGCCGGCCACGTCGATCCTCCCGGCACCCCGCCACACGAGCACTGATCGGTGAGCGCCCGGCGACTGCTGGCACTCGCATTGGTGGCGTCATGCCAACCGGCAACCAGCCGGCCCACGGTGGTGCCTCTCCCTGAGGCGCTCGCCAGCGAGCTGAGGTTATCCGTACCCGAGACAACGCGGCGCTTTGCTGAATCGCTGAAGGCGGACTCTATCCCCACAGGGAAAGTCCGCCTTCGTGACGGCTACATCGAGACACCCTGGTTTAACAGCCGAACCGGACGACCGACCAGCGCCACACCAGCCGTTGGAACGGCAACGGTGAAGATTCGGGCCTGGGCGGACCCGGCGCGGCCTGGAAGCACTCAGCTGACAGTCGAGACCCTTTACCGGCCCGCCGCGGATCCCTCGTTACCGGATCGAGAGCTCGAGCGCCAGGTTCCACGAGATCATCCAGTGGCCCGCAAAGTGGAAGCGGCACTGGGGCGGCTGGTCGAACGGTTCGGCGCCCCGCCGCCGCCTCAGGTTCAGCAACCCGCGGCTATCTCCGAGGGGGACGAGTAATCAGGAGAGATCCGCTTCAGTAGTTCACCACAGAGGGAGGGAGGACACAGAGGTTACGTAAACTATTCAAATTCCGTCACTCGCATGATGAGTACGAGAGCAAAACGTTTTGTTCTTTATTGATGCCTTCTGAGCAGAACTCTGCTAAGCGAGTACGAAGGCTCTAAGGGCTTACGTAACCTCTGTGTCCTCCTTACCTCTGTGGTGAATTGGTAACGACATATGCCCGGACCCACTCTTCGA
>DATFFX010000471.1:0-6408 GCA_035249825.1 Gemmatimonadales bacterium
CGGCGATCTTTGGACGCGCCGAGGAAACAATGGAAAGAAGCGTACTCTTGCCGGCGTTGGGCTCTCCTACCAGCCCGACATCGGCGATGAGCTTGAGCACCAGTTCGATCTGCCGGTCCTGGCCCTCCTCCCCCGGCTCCCATTCGCGGGGCGCCTGATGAGTGGAGGTGGCGAATCGGGCGTTACCGCGCCCGCCGCGGCCACCACGCGCCACGAGCAACGTATCACCCGGCCGAAGCACTTCACCGATCAGCTCGCCGGTGCTCGCGTCGCGCACCAAGGTGCCTGGTGGAATAGGAAGATGAATGTCGGGCGAGGAGGCGCCGGTCTTGGTGGCGCCCTTTCCATGCTCACCTCGCTCGGCCTTCCACAAGGTGCGATACCGGTAATCGAGGAGTGTGGCCAGGTTGGGATCCGCCTTCAGGTATACGCTTCCACCGCGGCCACCGTCTCCCCCGTCGGGTCCGCCTTTGGGCTTGTACTTGAAGCGGGCAAATGAGCTGGCCCCGGACCCGCCGGTTCCACCAACCACCCGCACCACGGCGCGATCGATGAGCATCAGTGGCCCGGGGTCCAGCCCTCACGCACCGTGCGCCAGAGCTGCTTGACCTTCTTCCACTGATCGAAAGAGAGCAGTGGGTTTACGATCGACAGCACTCCTTCAATCTGGCCGAATGTAGCCCCCGCATTGAGCGCGCCGCGGAGATGGGAATGGAGCTGCCGAGGCGCCTCGAGCACAGCTGTCTGGGCAACGGTGCAGAGCTCGCGCGCCCTGAGATCCAGGCCGGGACGCGCCAGGGTTCGTCCGTACCCCTCGGTGATCATCCAGGCATCGACCGCCGGGTGCAACGCGCGAACACTTTCCCGCAGTTTCCCGTAGTTTTCACCGTACACCACGGCACACAGCTCCTCACCTCGACGGGTCCACTCCGCCGCTCGGCTATAGTCCGCATCGAGATCGGCCGGCGGGGCCTCCACTCCGCCGAGCTTGCGCCATGCGGCGAAGGCGATGAGTGCCCGGGGATAGCCGACCATCAAAACGCTTTGCAGCAGCAGCTCTTCGACCCACTCCGACGGCACCCGGGATGACCTCAGCAGCCCGACGCGCTCCCTCAGCTCCGGCTCGTACCCCTGGGCGATAGCGGCGGCAAACCGGACCAGATCTCGGGTTTGCGGATCGAGACTGTCCTGCTTGGCCATCATCATACCTCACGCGGGAAGGAATGCCGGATCAAATCGCGGCGCGTGCGCCCAAATAACTCGCCATCAATAAGGGGTAGAAGATAGTACGGCCCCAGGCGACTTCGCCCCTTCAATATTCCTCATGCGTCCTTAGGTTTCGCCGCGATGCACGCACCAGTTTGCGCGTTCCTCGTCGCGGCGGCCATCGCTGGCGCGCTCACTCCTGTGCGGGCTCGGGCGCAAGCATCCGCTTACATCCCATTGGATGATCCACGCCTGTCGCTTATGGAGCATCTAATCGCGCGCGGAGATATCGAGGACCCTTCACCATTATTGCGTCCCTTTCGACGCGCTGATGCCGTGCGAGTGCTCTCGAACCCGGACACCTCAGCGTCCCCCTCGGCCATCTCACTCATTCAGCGGCTCCGCCAGGACCTCGAGGAGCAAGCCGGCAATAGATGGTCGATTGAAGGTCGGGTCGGCGGCCAGGTCTACTCCCACGCGCGGCGCCATCTTCTCCGCCCCGCCGGACCCTCCGGCGCCCGGCCTTATGTGGAGCTGCGCGCGGCCGCAACTTTCGGGAATATCCTCCTGGTGACCAGGCCCCTCATCGATCCCCGACTCACCAGGGATCCCGACTGGCCGGGCCGGCGGGACACAGACGTGGCTGGGCGGATGGCGGATGCCTACCTGAGTGTCCAGTTCAAGTATGCCCGGGTTTTCTATGGACAGATGGACCGTAACTGGGGGCCTCCGGCTCTGCCGGGGATATCGCTAAGCGGCTATGCGTACGAGCACCCCGGACTGGCTGTGGAGATCGGCACTGATGATCTGCGCCTCTCCGCCTTGGCTACAGAGCTGCAGGATGAGATCGACAGCCTCGGTCAAACGGTTCACCGGTACTACTTCGTCCACCGGCTCCAGGCAGGCATCTCACCCCGGCTCTCGCTGGCACTGTGGGAGGGCGTCGTGCTTGCCGGAGCCGACCGCAACTTCGAGACCCGGTATCGAAATCCGCTGTCTCTCAACTATCTCGCGAGCACGATCGGACTGGGCGACAGAGGGAATGTTCTGCTGGGTGCCGACGTGCGGTGGCGAGCTTTCGGCCGTACGACATTCAATGCCCAGGTTGCTCTGGACGATTTCTGGTACCAGAACCGGCGCCGTAATCGAGACCGATGGGGGCTCACGGTCGGAGCAGAGGGCCCGTTGGGCAAGCCGGCAGCGTGGCAGGCCCTGTACACTCAAGTTTCCAGTCTGGCTCTTCGCGCATTCAACCCCCACGAGAACTTTACCGACGCCGGCGTGGGCATCGGCAGGAACTTCAGCGACTATGATCAGCTATCACTTCGAGTCAGCCTGCCGGTACGGAACCAATGGCTGGTCTCGCCGGAGCTGACCGTACTCCGCCAGGGAGAAGGGCAGATCAATGATCCTTATCCCGTGCCGGACGTAACCGGCGAGCTCCCTACACCCGCCCTCTTTATCGGGGTGGTCGAGCGTACCTACCGGGCGGCCGTTGGGCTCAGTGGTGGGGTCGGACCGCTGGAGCTCACCGGCAATGCAGGAATCCACCATATCGTAAACAGCGAGCACGAAGAGGGCCGGACCGAGGATCGATTCGTCGGCTCAATCAGGGCAACCCTGGGATTATCACGGAGAGGAGTGCTTCGATGAGACCGTCGCAGCAGCCCCTCAGCCGTGATCGCGTGCTGCAGCTGATTCAGCGGATGAAAAGCAGCCGAGTGGTAGTGGTGGGCGACATCATGCTCGATCGCTATCTCATCGGCGATACTGAACGGCTTTCGCCCGAAGCTCCGGTACCGGTCGTCACGGTGCAGGACCGTCACGCCGCTTTGGGTGGCGCCGCGAACGTTGCTGCCAACGTGGTCGCGCTGGGGGCGCGATGCCTTCTGGTTGGCGCCGTCGGGGACGATGTCGATGGTGCATCCATTCGGCAGGAGTTGGCAATGGCCCGGTTGGAGGATCGTTTCGTGATTACGATCGCCGGCCGCCCCACCACGTCGAAGACCAGGATCATTGCGCGATCTCAGCAGATCGTACGAATCGACGATGAAGTGGACACCCTGCTCGAGGGAGCGGATCTCGAGCGGCTCACCGCTGCCGCGAGGGAGGCGTTGGCCGATGCCGACGCCCTCCTGCTGGAGGACTACAACAAGGGTGCGCTCCCGCCCGGTCTCATCGCCGTTGTCATGGAAGTGGCCCGGCGGCGGGGAATACCGGTCGTGGTCGATCCCAAGTACCGGCAGTTCTTCGAGTATGCGGGAGCGACGGTGTTCAAGCCCAACCGCCGAGAGTTGGAGTCAGCGCTGGGGGCGGCAGTGGACCTGCAGACTGGCGAGGCTCTTCCGGAGGTGCTCGCGCGGCTGAAGGTCGACAACCTGCTGGTGACGCTGGGCTCCGAGGGAATGGTGCTGGTCACGAAGGATGGCCAGTCCACGCAGATCCCCAGCATCGCTCGCCAGATCTACGATGTCTCTGGCGCAGGAGATACAGTTACCGCGTGGCTGGGAACAGCGTTGGCGGCCGGCGCCTCGGTGCGCGAGGCAGCGCAGCTCGCGAACTACGCCGCAGGGGTCGAGGTGAGTAAGCCAGGAGTTTCCACCGTTTCACCCGGCGAGGTCTTGGCAGTGCACGAGGAGCAGTTCGATCAGATCGGGAAACTCAGGAGGGGAGGACTGATTTGAAGCAGATTTGTGTTGTCACCCCTCCATGACACCGGTACCGAAGCCCAGCCATACCCTCCAGGTCTCTTTCACATCCTCGATGTAACTGCCGAGTCGTCCAGCTGCCTCGGCATGATTGGCCGCAAGCTCCACAACGCCCGACTCGGCCATCCGCTCACGCACTGCCGCCGAGCACCTGAGCATGACTTTCTCCGCCAGCCGCTCCTTGCTCCATGACTTCGGCGCCCTGGCGCCACACTGGGTGAGGAAGCTGAGCAGGTCTCGACGAGTCCACCCTGCCAGCCAGGCCTCCGCGTCGGTGGCCGGGACGACGAGCCCGGTCTGGAGGATGAGGCGAGAGGACTCAACATTGTCGAGTCCCCGCCTCCGGGTTTCCTGCCGACTCAGACTGACGAGCGAACGCGGAACACCCGGATCGGCGCTGAGGTGGCGTAGGGCGTCCACTGCGTGAGCCCGGGAGCCGAGAGGTAAGGCCGCGAGGGCGCCGAGCATGAGTTGAAATGCAGGATCCGGTGGCGGTAGCGGAGATCGGATCGCATCGACCGACAGTGGAGCCCAGCAGGCCCAGTAATCCATGCCCTGCCCCATATCTGCTACGAACTCATTGCGCTGCCGCACCAGAGTCGGGGCCCGAACCAGCCGGAAGGCATGGGGACACATGACAGCAGCCAGGTAATCCGCCGCCTCGCCGGCCATGACGAATCCGGAGAACGTCTCGTGGGCCGCGAGGATCACCAGCGCTACCCGGAGGTCGAGGTATCCTTCAGTGGTCCCGTCCTGCAGATACTGCCCCAGCGGCGCGGCCATGACAGCTCGAGCGATCTCACTGTACCGTATCTGGATCTGCTCACCGGTACCTCCCAGGCCGGGATTTGCCCGTCGCACTCTCCACAAGTATTCGCCCAGACTCTCGATCTCATGACGCCCAACCCGTTCCCTGAGCCAGGGGGAAAAGTCCAGACAGGGCACACAGGCTGAAGGATTTTCACTGGGCGAGAGGCAGCGGAACTCACGGTGGCCTCGGTCCGCCGCAAAGCTCAGGAGATCGGAGGGAGCTGGGTCGTCGGCAGTCAGGACCGTGGAGTCCCGGGACGGCTCATATGTCAAAGTCATGTCCTTGTCGAGAAGCCCTAGAATGTTCTCCCGATTCGCCCGCTGGGCAAGGGTATAGCAACCTGAAGGCGGATGGTCGCCTAGCACCCCTGGCGAGATCCGACAGCGTCACACGACAAAGCCCCGCATGTCCAAGCAGGGCATTGGAATCGCGAAGTGGGCGATGAGGGGCTCGAACCCCCGACCTCGCGCATGTGAGGCGCGCGCTCTAACCAGCTGAGCTAATCGCCCGGTGTATCTCGGGAGCGGGATCTTAAGTGGGCTCGACCAGGCAGGGCAAGTAGAAAGCCCCGCGTATTGGCGGGGCTGGTGTAGCGGGGGGCAGACGCGCCCCCCTTGCAGGACTGCTTCTAATTGAACTGTACGTTCACCCTGCTGGAGCAAACCGAAGTTCCCGTCTCACATACCTGGAAGGTGTAGCTGGATCCCCAGCGAGTCAGGATGCTATTGGTGTGTCTCCCGTCGTTAGCCGTATTCGCCCTCAGCGTGCCGTTTCTATAGATATCGACAGTTGACCCGCGCGCCCCGGACCAGGTGAGCCTCATGTAATAACGGCCATCTGCGGTCCACTTGGTGATTTTGAGCGGTATTCCGGACGTCACGGGCGCGGACGGCGCCGGCTCGGTGGGTTCGGGCTCTGCCACAATGCTGCCGCCGCCCCGGCACGACGTCGCTGGACGGGTCTGAGCTTTCTCCGCCAAGAGGTCCATTGCCTCCCTCATGCCGGACTTGTCCAGATACCCAGCGTCGTATTTCCAGCTGATGAAGGCACAGGCATACGTGCCGCTCAACAGCGCGGAACCCCACTCTCGCACCTGCGTTGCCGTGGTCGGCGCCTGATCGAGACCGCCCTTGAGGATGTTCATACCCAGCACCAGCCCAAGCCCTCGCTCCTGCGCGTCAGCGACGTTCCGGCGCAGGTAATCGCCCGGTGAGCCTTTCCGCTCGACGTACTGTGCCCATGCCGCATCGAGGTACCGGTGGCTGAAGCCGAGATAGTTGGGGTCGGCTCTGACCACCGTCGGCATACCGGGCCAACGCTGTTTGCTATACTCGGCCATTGTCTCCAGCACAGCGGGAGAAACCGGCCTGCCATTCCAGTTCACTGGATCGTTGGGCTCATCGATCAGGAAGTGAGCGATGACGGTGCCATCGTTGATGTACGATGAGAAGTTGACACCCTTGTAGCGATCGATCCTCGCCTTCCACTTGCCCAGATCGAAGTGCCCGTTGGCGTCCTTATAGTGCCCCTCGGCCCCCGCAAACATGAGGACCACCTTGCCGCCGCGAGACTTGATGGCGGCCAGCTCGCTCAACAGGTCGTCGGGCCAGATATTGCGCATGGCGCCGTTGTACCGATCACCAAAGACGCTGGTTGGCTGGGCAAAGGTGCCGATTGGAATGC
>DATFFX010000472.1:0-9819 GCA_035249825.1 Gemmatimonadales bacterium
ATCCGGGAGATTCGCTTGCGAAAAGAGCGTGAGCGCGAGATGGAGCGTAATCAGCGAACTGCACCGCCCCCCGAGACACCGGGCATACCGTGAAGCTCGTAGACACGGAGGAGACGGTTGTGCTCGTCACCGGGGCTTCACTCACGGCCGAGGAGCGGGATCGCCCATTAGCCTACCGACTCAAGTCGGAGATCGATGGTCGAGGGGCCGGACACGCCTACCGGAGGGCCGTCGTGGTCGCCGATCTCTGGTATCTGCAGAACCGCATCTTCCACCTGAACCCGACGATCTCCATCGGCGGACCCGGAGCAAATGGCGTGTCGAACGAGCTGGCGGACACGCTCCCGACCGTGTATTCCCGCGATGAGCAGATCTTCGTGCAGGCCGATTTCGAGGGTGAGTTGAGACGGGCGAGCCTGTGGGGAGTTAATGCATCGGCTACGGCAGCCGCTGTCGATGCCTTCATGACGGAAGGGTATTTGGATGATCTGCTGAGCCGGATCTGGCGGTTTAGGACCGGGGTGTTCGTGTGAGTGAGAGGTGAGAAGTGAGAAGTGAGAAGTGAGAAGGCAACCGATATTCGGCTTCGCGTCCACTTCTCACTTCTCACCTCTCACTTCTCACCTCTCACCTCTCACTTCTCACCTCTCACTCCTCCCTACAACCCCAACAAATCCGACAGCGCCCGGTCCACCACCTCTGACGCACCTCCCTCGATAATCTTCTTCAGTACATCCGCCGTCTCCAGGGGCAAGCTGTCCGGATGCACGCGATCTCGCTCAAAACGAACGATGTTTCCGAGCGGGATCGGCGCCACCTGGGGATCGTCGTCATCCGCTGGGTCGGGCTCCAACGTTGATTCATACCCGGAGCTCGGCACGCTTGCGGCCCACGGTTCATCGGCTTCCTCCAGTTCATCGTCGGGAAGCGGCACCATTGCGAAAAGCTGGCACTGGAGGCCGGGAGGAGCCAGCCGCGCGACCAATACCACCTGGAGCGGCGCATCGAAGAACCCATTCTCCTCGATCTGAGCCCATGCCTCGGGTGACAGCACTGCTCTGGCCACCAGCCGGCCGTTCCGAAAGGTTCCCATGCAGACCATCCCTGAAGGGACCCGCTCGTCATCCACCAGCGCGACCTCGAGTTGAACCGGCTCTTCCGTTGCAGCGATGGCAGCAGGTGTGGGAACCGGGCTTTCCCCGGCCGGATCAGGTACGGCTGTCATGAAGAATCAGTAGGCGTGATCCGACGATACGGCAAGACATCTATGACCCGCCATCATCCTCGGGACTGGGCTTCCGCGAGCGGGCCGGCGGAAGAATCTCACCCGAGTCCGTGATAACAGCTGCGGTAAGCCCGAAATCTTCGGCCGACAGCCTCCGTATCAGCTGAATGGCCGTACTATCGGGATCCGGGAATGGGCCCTGCCTGGGTAATTGTTTCATCGGGACCAGGCGCGCTGTACGGAGTGTACGCTCGCCCGAGAACTCGAGCTGTAGTACACCGGTAACCCCGAGGGGACCGCTCACGTTGAATCCCCGGTAGGTCGCAAAGTTTCCCAATGAGTACGCGATCAGCCGATCGCGATAGAACTCCATCCCACGGAGCACGTGCGGACCATGGCCAATCACCGCATCGGCCCCGGCATCGATCACGGCACGAGCCCAACGACGCAGATCGCCGCGGGGCTCACGTCCCAACGACTCGGCGGCCTCCGCCGTATGCAGCGCGTTGACTCCCTCGGCTCCTCCATGAAACGTCACCAGCAGGAGATCGACCAGAGGCCGAATGGAATCCACGACTGCGGCGCTGCGTTCGATGTCCAGCAGATTGTAGGCATATGGGTACGTCGTGAATCCGATGAGTGCGACGGTGGTGAGGCTGTCTCCTCTCTTGATGGTATCTGTTGCAATCATGCCCAGAGGGCCGTAGAGGCGGACACCCAGTGACTGGAGAGTCTGCTCAGTCGACTGTCGGCCACCCAATCCCAAATCGTTTGCGTGATTATTGGCCAGATTCATGTGAGTGAAGCCGGCCTCGACCAGGCGGGGCGCCAGCAGGGTCGGCGTGCGGAAGGCGTAGCAGTTGGGCCGGGTAGCTGGCGGCGGCTCCACTGCGCCGGGCTTCAGCGTGCGCTTGCGGTGCTTTCGTCCCGACTGGGGGACCAGGCACTTGGTCGGGACACCGGTGTCGGCCAGGACTCCCTCGAAGTTGCCGACGACGAGGTCGCCGGCGAGGCTGAGGCGGGCGCGCTCCAGCAGCCCACGCCCACTGTCGGGTGGAACTCCGTCAGGGAGTGTTGCGGTGCCAAGATTGATGTCTCCCACGAACGCCAGCCGGACGGGTGCGTACAGGCGGGGCGCGGGAACCGGCTCGAGCAGCGGTGACGAGTCGGCAGGAACGACGGTGTCTACGGGCTCCGCTCTCGGCGCCGGCTGCGGTTCTGGTACCGTCTGAGGTGGTGGTGTGGCTCTGGCGCAGCCGAGACCGGCGAGTAGAAGTAGCCAACGGTGAGTTCGTCTCACGCCGCCCCAACACCCCCACTGGTCCGCTGAGCCGTCTCGCGAAGTCGTCGGATGCTGGTGTCACGTCCCACTACGACGAGCAACTCGTTCACTGGCTCCGACACGGTAGATCCCGTGAGGGCGACCCTGATCGGCTGCATGAGATCACCCAGCTTGAGGTTTCGGGATTCGGCCACTCCACGAACGACTTCAAGAATCCGATCCGGCTTCCATTCAGCGGGTTCGAGCTGCTCCAGTCCCTCGAGCGCGAGACTGAGATTACCTGAAAAGGAGGCACCCAACTTTTGAGCCAGCGCCTCCCCCTTGGCATCCAGCCTGGAGCGTGAAGGGTCCAAGCGAACGGAGACCTGCTCGGCAACGTGGAGGATCGTTCGGGAGCGTGCCTTTACCGCATCTATCAGGGGGATCAGATCACGGGCCTCGGCAACACCCATTCTCGCGAGCTGGCGACGGACCGGCTCGAGCAGATCATCCGCAGGCAGGGCTGTGAGATACTGGCCGTTCATCCACTCGAGCTTGGTGGTGTCGAAAACAGCCGCTTTCTTCTGGATTCCTTCGAGAGTAAAGAGGTCAACCATCTCGGCCTCAGACATGATCTCACGGTCTCCACCCGGAGACCAGCCCAGCAGGGCAAGAAAATTCCGCATTGCAGCGGGCAGGATACCCTGCTCCTGATATTCACCGACGGCAGTCGCGCCGTGCCGCTTGGAAAGCTTCTTGCCGTCGGGGCCCAGAATCATCGGTACATGGGCAAACACCGGAGGCTCGTACCCCAATGCGCGGTACAAGGCGATCTGTTTCGGGGTATTGGAGATGTGGTCGTCACCCCTGATCACGTGGGTGATGCGCATGTCGATATCGTCCGACACCACCGCCAGGTTATAGATTGAACTATTATCGCTTCGCAGGATGACGAAGTCGTCCAGATCCCGTCCCTGGAAGCTGATGCGTCCGTGGACCGCATCGTCCCAGGCAATCTCCTCGTCCTGCAGCAGAAATCGGATAGTGGAGAGGGTACCGGAGCGTACTCGTGCCTCTACCTCCGATTGACTGAGGCGATAGCAACGGCGGTCGTACCGAAATCCAAGCCCTGATCTTTCCGCCTGCGCGCGCTGGGCATCCAGCTCCTCCCGGGTACAGAAGCAGCGGTATGCCTTGCCGGCGGCGAGGAGACGCTCCGCATCCGTCTGGTGGCGGACAGCGTAGTCACCCTGAAAATAGGGTCCTTCATCCCAGGAGATTCCCAACCAGGTGAGACCATCGAGAATGATCCGGGTATGCTCGGGGGTGCTCCGTTCGCGATCGGTATCCTCGATACGCAGCACGTGAATGCCACCCGTGTGACGTGCGAAAAGCCAGTTGAAAAGCGCCGTGCGGGCCCCGCCGACGTGGAGGTAGCCTGTGGGAGATGGGGCGAAGCGGACGCGTGGTTTCATCGTAAGCGTAAACAGTGAACGGTGAACCGTAAACGGGAGGCGGCGGGTTGAGCCCGTTCACCGTTTACTGTTCACCGTTTACGGTGTTTGGTCCAGACGGAGCGGGAGGGATTCGAACCCTCGATAGAGGTTGACCCCCTATGCCGGTTTAGCAAACCGGTGCCTTCAGCCACTCGGCCACCACTCCAGCGCGAGGGAAATTCGCCGGTTCACGAGGCATAGGCAAGGGCTCGAACACCTCGTCGCTGGGAGACCTTGGCACATGATCGGGTGCAGTCCTGGCGCACTTCGAAACCGGCTGCGAAGTCAGCGGGAACCTTCCCCCGGTACCGCATCGCTATACTATGGAGTCGTGCACGCCTGCGGCTCTCTTACCTATCGCCAGGAGGCTCCCATGCGATGCCTGATTATTGCCGCTCTTACCGCTCTTACAGTTAGTGGCGGAGTTGCTTCCGCGCAGGGCTCCCCGCAGACGAACGCCTCGCACGCCATCATCGCTCTGCCGGACCAGGTCACCTGGGGTCCCGCCCCTGCCTCCTTGCCGCCGGGCGCAAAGGCTGCTGTGCTGGAAGGAAACCCGAGTGAAACCGGGCCGTTCACGATGCGCGTGCTCCTGCCCAACCGCTACCGCATCCCTCCGCACTTCCATACGGGAGTCGAGCACGTGACGGTCATGAAGGGAGCATTCAAGGTAGGCATGGGCGAGAAGTTCGACGACTCGGCCATGACCACGCTGCCGACTGGAACCTTTGCAGCCTTGGAGCCGGGAACCCGCCACTTCGCGCAGTCGCAGGGAGAGACGATCGTGCAACTCCACGGGGTGGGTCCTTGGGGGATCACCTATGTGAACCCGGCTGACGATCCACGCCGGCCCACGCCGTAGCAATGGACGTGACTGTGGCCGACCCCTCCTGGACCACAGGCTTGTCCGAGGTCGAGGTGCTAAGGCGCAGCGACTACTTTGGCGCTCATACCATGGTCCTGCGGGAACGGACACCGTAGCCGGAAATCGATTGTATCGGATCAAAGGCGTGACGGAGCGCTCTCAACGCTGCTCGGCCAAGGGTTCGAGCTGCGCACCTGTGACGTCTGTCACTCCGGGCGAATAATTGGCCGAGCAATCTCAAGATATGCCACCAGTCCCGCCAGAGTCACGCTGGGCGAAGGTGCCAGGCGGCGCTTTCGCGCGCGGTGTGGTGACCCTGGCCTCGGGCACGGCGATCGCGCAACTGCTGCTCGTGCTCGCCGTGCCGCTGCTGACCCGACTCTATACTCCGGCCGACTATGGGGTACTTGCAGTCTATGCCTCCACTATCACGGTGCTCGTGGTGGTGGCGTCGTTGCGTTACGAGGCTGCCATTCCGCTTCCCGAAGACGATCTGGTCGCCGGATCGCTGCTGGCGCTGACGTTCACCTTCCTTGCCGTGACCGCGACTGTGGTGGGAGTGCTCATCTGGCTGCTGGGTGACGCATTTGTCCTAGCGATGAAGGTGCCCGCGCTCGGGCCGTACCGCTGGCTCATACTGGCCGGCTTCCTCGGCGCGGGAACGTACCAGGCACTGACGTATTGGGCGATTCGCCGGCACGACTTCGCCCGGGTGGCGCGGACCAGGCTCACTCTGGGTGCCGGTCAGGTGATTACCCAGGTCGCGCTGGGACTGGCGCACACCGGCGCGCCGGGACTGCTCGTCGGTGACGTTGTCGGTCGAGTGGTCGGCGGGGGTGGGCTGGCTTTCTTCGCCGTGCGCGACCGTCCTCTCGCGCATGTCACGCGCACGAGCCTTCTGGCGGCCGCCGTCCGCTATCGACGTTTTCCGCTGCTCACGACGTGGTCCGGCCTGTTGAACGTGGCGAGCCTGCAGCTTCCATCCATCGTCTTTGCCGCCAGCTTCGGCGCTGCGGCGGCAGGTCTATACGCACTCAGCTTCAAGACGCTCCTGCTTCCGACGATGCTCGTGAGCCAGGCGGTCGGCCAGGTATTCCTCTCACGTGCGGCCGCCGTGGTCCGCGAGCCCGAACGGCTGCGTCAGCTCACGGAGCGGACCGCCCTGGTGCTCTTCGGGGTTGGGCTGCCGGTGTTCGCTGCCGTCGCGCTGGGCGGCCCGCGCATCTACGCAACGCTGATGGGCAGCCAGTGGGAACAGGCCGGGCGGTACGCCCAAGTCCTTGCCCCCTGGTTTGTGGTCTGGTGCGTCAGCAATCCTCTCAGCGGGCTGCTCAGCGTGCGCGAGTGGCAGGCGTCCGCCCTGGCGTTCAGCGCGGTCGAGTTCGCACTTCGGTTGGGCTCGCTCCTCCTCGGAGCACATCGCGGCTCGCCGATGTTGGCGGTCGTGCTGCTTTCGGCGAGTGGCGTCGTGATCTCCCTCGCCTCGATCGCGCGCTTCATGCTCGCGGGGCACAGTTCCATCCGGCAGCTCCTGAGCCCGGCGGCTCGGCTTCTGGCCCTGGCAGCAGCGTGTCTCCTGCCGGGCGCCCTCCTCCTCCAGAGGGGGAGCGCGAGTCTGGGGTTGCTGCTGGGCGCCGCCGGGGTGGCCGTGTACTACGTCGTGGTTCTCCGGTCGGAAGCGGCCTCTGTCATTCTGCAGCTGCCAGTCGACACCCGGGAGCCGACTGCGGTGCCATGAGAATCATCTACGTTACCCAGCGGCTGCCGTTTGGTGCCGGGGAAACGTTCATCATACCCGAGATCGAAGCATTGCTCGCGGCGGGTCACGAGCTGCTGATCGTACCGCGGCTCTCGACCGATCCGGTCGCGCACGACCAGCTAACGGCACTGGTGAGCCGTACCAGGCCGCTGCCGGGGATTCGGAGCGTCGCAGCAGCCCTGGCGCGCGCGCTCGTCCAGGATCCACCCCGGACCGCTCGCGTCTTCTCCCGGCTGCATCACACCCGGCCGATCCGCCGGTCGGCTTCCAATGTGCTGGCAGCCGCCCAGGGAGTGTGGCTCGGCGGCCTGGCTCGTACCTGGCGAGCCGACCATATCCACGCCCACTGGGCGCACCTCACGGCAACGTTGGCCATGGCGGCGAGTGAAGTGAGCGGCATTCCCTGGAGTTTTACGGCCCATCGGTACGACGTAACCCTCAACAACCTGTTGGCGGAGAAGTTAGAGTCGGCCTGCTTTGGCCGCTTCATCGCGCGGGAGATGCTCGAAGTGGCCCGAACACTGGTCCCCTCTGAGGCCTTCGGCCGGGCAGTGGTGATCCACATGGGCGTTACGCTTCCTCCGGCAGCGCCGCCACCAGCAGCTCGTCCCACACCCGTTGTGCTCTGCCCGGCGCGGCTCGAGCCCATCAAAGGACATCGTCATCTGCTCGATGCGGCGAGTCTCATGGCCGCGCGTGATATTCGATTCGAGCTCTGGCTGGCCGGTGATGGTTCCGAACGCCCGGCGCTCACCCGGCGCATTGCGGAACTTGATCTGGGAGATCGGGTCCGCATGCTTGGAAGCATTCCGCAGGCCGAGCTGCTTCGGTTCTACCGCGAGGGACTGGTGAACTGCGTGGTACTGTCGAGCTGGTACGAGGGAATCAGCGTAGCATTGATGGAAGCAATGGCGCACGGGGTTCCCGTCATCGGCACCGATGTGGGCGGGCTGCCGGAGCTGCTCGAGGGAGGGGCCGGCGTGATGGTGGCTCCAGGGAATGCTGGCGAGCTGGCCGACGCCATCGAGCGTGCGCTCGGCTCGCCGGCACTGCGATCAGATCTCGCGGCGGCAGGCCGGCGCCGCATCGCCGAGGAGTTCGACATTGCCGCGATCGCTGACGAGCTGGTGCGGCGCTTCGGCCGGGAAGGCTGCACGACCACGAACAGTCTATGGTGACGGCAGTGGCCTCGTTGCGAAGTGACAAGGCCGTGCACAAGGTATTGCTGGTTACTCGCAACTTTGCGCCTACCAGTCATGTATCCGTAGAGCGGGCGACGAAGCTGGTGAAGTACCTGCCCGAGTTCGGCTGGCAACCCACTGTCCTCACCGGTGCAACCGCCTCTCCTGGACTTCCAACGGATCTCGGACTGCTGCACGAGGTACCCGATGTCGAGATCATCCGGGCGCGCGCTCCCGAGCTTTCGCTGTTTTATCGCGGCCAGTCCGGGATGGGCGATGGGCGACCGGCGCAGCGAGGTGGTCCTCGCCGCAGTGCCCTCCATCCGAAGGCCTGGGTGATCCCCGACTCGCAGCTCCTCTGGTATCCCTTCGCGGTTCGGACTGCATTGCGTCGGGCGCCCACGGCCCAGTGGGACGCTGTGGTAGGCACCTCATTCCCTCCGACGGCGCTGCTCGTTGCCAGGACCATAGCAGCCAGTCAGGGGATTCCCTATGTGACTGACTTCCGCGATTCCTGGACCGAGTACCATAATGCTCCCAATCGGCCGGCGCCCCTGGCCGCGTTTGAGCGCAGACTGGAGGCCCGCGTGGTCGCTGGGGCCGCGGCGGTTGTCGCGGTAGATGCCAGCATCGTGGCTCACGTCTGGGCGCGGATTGCGCCCAATCTCCGGCCACCACTTCACATCATTCAGAACGGGTATGACGAGGCGGATTTTCGCGACGCACGCCCGGCCGCGCTCCCCCCGTTCTCGATCGTTCATACGGGACTACTGCGTCGATCACCGCGTCCACTTTGGGAGGCGCTGTCACACACACTTCGGGAGCGCCCCGAGCTTCACGGTCGCCTGCACGTCTGGCAGGTCGGGTTCGTGAACGCCGGCGCGGTCGCTGACCTGAGGTCCCCTCCTGACGGTGTCACCGTGCACTGCGTACCGCCAGTCCCGCAGCGCGAGGCGATCGGCTATATGCTGGGTGCCGACCTCTTGGTCGTGGAGGAGTTCGGGTCGATCATGCCGTCGAAGACTCTGCAGTATTTGCGCGCTGGCCGGCCGATACTTGCGTTTCTGGATGCCGGGGGCGTCATTCGCGATGTACTGCGGACAGTGCCTCAGGCACATCTGGTGAGTGTGGGAGAAGCGTCACGAGCCGGGTCTCTCGTCGGCTCTCTGGCCGGTCAGCCACGTACCGAACCAGGTGCGCCAAGCCCCGCCGTCACCGCCTATTCACGTCGAGAGGTCGCGCGCCGCTTCGCCGCTGTGCTCGATGCCGCCCGCAACACGTCCTAGACGCACACAATTCCACTGGGAGCCACCATGCACATCCGGCTAGCTGGAGCCGCTCTCGCGATTCTTGCCGGTGAGATGGCCTCGCCAACCGGGTTAGCCGAGGCGAGGGATAACCCATCCATTGCACAGCTCAAATGGATGGCGGGATGCTTCGAGATGCGCTCGGGTGATCGGCTGGTGGAAGAGCATCGCATGGGCATTCGCTCCGGGTCAATGCTGGGGATGGCACGCACCACCACCAGCACAGGTCTGGGCGAGTACGAGCTCACCCTGATTCAGGAACGGGCAGGGAAGATCGCCTTCGAGGCGCGGCCGAGCGGGCAGCCGGTTGCGGTGTTCACTGCGACGAGCGTGGGCCCGGATAGCGTGGTATTTGCCGCTCCGGAGCACGACTTTCCTCAGGTGGTAGGCTATCGCCGCGTCGGATCGGACTCAGTCACTGCGTGGATAAGCGGAAGGTCGGCTGGAAAAGCACAACGGATCGAGTTTCCCTACGCCAGGGTTTCCTGTGCAGAAGCGATGACCGATGCCCCTGATGGAGGAAGGAGCGATTAAACCGTCTGTGACCCCGACAGTTCATAGTATTGCCGGGCCAGCCGGAGGATCTCGTTGGCGGAGCCGGGAAGGTTGTTCCGGAGCCAGAGAATGACTGCTTCACTGCGTGGGACCTCACCCCAGGCTGGACGGGGATTACCCTTGATGAGCGCTCGCAGTCCATCGACTCTGGGACCCAGAACCTCATCCAT
>DATFFX010000473.1:0-2321 GCA_035249825.1 Gemmatimonadales bacterium
GCTTCGCAGCCGTGTCGCTCCAGCCGAACGCGGGCTCGCAGGGTGAATACGCCGGCTTGCTCGTGGTGCGCGCGTATCATCAGTCTCGAGGCGATCACCATCGCATCACGTGCCTGATACCGCAATCTGCGCACGGCACCAACCCGGCCAGCGCTGTGATGGCTGGAATGAAGGTCGTCCCGGTCAAGAGCGACCCCCGCGGCAACATCGATGTGCAGGACCTTCGAGCGAAGGCCACGGCACACCGCGAAACCCTGGCCGCGCTCATGATCACCTATCCATCGACACACGGCGTTTTCGAGGGGTCGGTGAAGGAGATCTGCCGCATCGTCCACGAGCACGGTGGGCAGGTATACATGGACGGCGCCAACATGAACGCGCAGGTAGGCCTCTGTCGGCCGGGTGACATCGGTGCCGACGTCTGCCACCTCAACCTGCACAAGACATTCTGCATACCCCATGGCGGCGGCGGACCGGGTATGGGACCGATCGGAGTTGCCGAGCACCTCGCCCCATTTCTACCGGGCCATCCGGTAGTCAGCCTGGATCATCCCAACTCCTGTGGCACCATCTCGGCCGCGCCCTGGGGGAGCGCCGCGATTCTGCCGATTTCCTGGGCGTACATCGCGCTCATGGGCTACGATGGACTCACTGAAGCGACGCGCATAGCGATCCTCAACGCGAATTACGTGGCGCGGAGGCTCGCCGACCACTATCCCCTGCTGTATACCGGCCAGAATGGACTCGTGGCGCACGAATGCATCATCGACACGCGGCCCTTCAAGAATTCGGCCGGTGTAGATGTGGAGGACATCGCAAAACGAATTATCGATTACGGCTTCCATCCGCCTACGGTCTCATTTCCAGTTGCCGGCACCCTGATGATCGAGCCGACCGAGAGCGAATCGAAGGAGGAGCTGGACCGCTTCTGCGATGCGCTGATTGCCATCCGGGAAGAGATCCGGGAGATCGAGGAAGGGCGCGTGGACCGGGCGAACAACGTGTTGACCAACGCTCCGCACACGCTCGAGCAGGTCATTTCAGATACCTGGAACCGACCCTATCCCCGCGAGCGGGCGGCTTACCCGACCCGGGCAGTGCGGGAGTACAAGGTGTGGCCTACCGTGGGCCGGATCGACAGCGCGTATGGCGACCGCAACCTGGTTTGCAGCTGCCCACCGGTCGAAGCGTATGGCTGAGGGCCTCGGCGGGACGGCGTTGCTGCCCCACTGCCCGGCTTCCGCGCTCACCTGGCACCTGTGGATCGATGAAACTCCACGGCCCGGCTGGACCAACATGGCGATCGATCAGGCACTGCTCGAGCGTGCGGAGCGTCAGGGGGAGAGCTGGCTTCGTCTGTACCAATGGGCCCCGTACTGCCTGTCCTTCGGCCGGCACGAGCCCGCCAGCCGGCGGTATGATGCACAACACATCTCCGCCTGCGGGATCGACACAGTGAGACGCCCGACCGGAGGGAGAGCCGTCTGGCATGCACAGGAGCTGACGTACTCGGTTGCCACGCCGTATTCCTGCTTCGGGACCCTGAACGCCGCATATCTTGAAATCCACCGAATGCTGGCAGATGCGCTGCTCATGCTTGGTGCCGCAGTCTCCCTGGCTGGCCGGCGCCGGACCCCGCCGCTCGACTCGGGTGCCTGCTTCGCCTCTCCGGTTGGCGGCGAGATCATGATGGGCGGACGGAAAGTGGTGGGCAGCGCTCAGCTTCGAAGTGGAACCGCATTACTCCAGCATGGATCGGTGCTGCTGCAGGACAGCCAGAACGTGGTACGGGAATTGATGAGGCAGGAGCCAATGCCGAATCCATCGTGCGTCAGCGTCGGGCCCTGGGCCGAGCCGGGAGAGGTGGCGGAGGCGATTTCCGCTGTTGCGACCCGCCGCTGGCAGGGAGACTGGGTGTGTGCTACTGATCCGGCGTCGGTCTTAGAGGAGGCATCCATCCATTACTCACACTACAGCTCCCCCGCCTGGACCTGGTCGCGGTGAGTAGCCGCATGCACTGGCTGCCGCATCTGGCCACCTCCACCGTGCTCGTGTTCCTCGTGTCGACTGCGGCCGACGCGCAGACCAGCCACCGCAAAGCCACCAGCCTGGTTATCGTCACCGGTGGCCAGGCGACGTTGCCGATCCCTACCCTCATGGAAGGCTCCGAGAACAGCGCCGGCAATCTGGATGTGGCAGACCAGCTGTTCCTGCGGCTGGCCGAGCTGGGCCCGAATCTGGTGACCTCAGGAGAGAGCGACTTTACGCCCGCTCTGGCCAAATCCTGGACTCGGCGGGATTCAACTACTCTCGCATTCGAT